>CAYUKE010000174.1:0-7106 GCA_964445185.1 uncultured Geminicoccaceae bacterium | reverse complement strand
CCCGAAGCGCGGCTTGGTATCATGATACGCCGCCGTTAGGTGCGCTGAACGCTGGCCTGGACCCTCGCGCACAGCAGGACCGGTTCGCCTGGCTTCATCAGGTCGTCGTCGGCGCCTACTTCGATACGGCGGACGACCGCGTCGCTCTCCCTCAGCCTCTAGGCCATGATGACCAAACGCGCTTCTCGTCGGCGGAAGCGGTGTGAACGCTCTTCGTGTTGTGAAGCAGGGTATTCCCCAGGGTCAGGTCGCTGTCGTGCGATCGAGGCGCTCAGAGCAAGACCATGGTGGCGACGGCGAGGAAGACGAAGAAGCTGAACACGTCGGTGAGGGTCGTGACGAAGACCGCGGACGCGATTGCCGGGTCCGCCTTCAGCCTCTCGAGCACGAGCGGCACGCCGACGCCGATCGCGGCACCGAAGAAGAGCGCCGTCAGCAGCGCGCCGCCGAAGACGAGGGCAAGCTCGGGATAGCCGAACCAGATCATCACCATCAGTGCGCCGAGGATGAGAAAGCTGAGGCCGTTGGCGACGCCGACCGCGAGCTCCTTGCGCAGGAACCGAAGAGCATTTTGCGCCGTGATCTCACCGGTGGCGAGCCCGCGCACGGTGACGGTCATCGCTTGCGCGCCCGCGTTGCCGGCCATCGAGGCGACGATGGGCATCAGGACCGCGAGCGCCACCAGCTGCTCGATCGATGCTTCGAACTGGGCGATCACCAGCGCCGCCAGGACGGCCGCACCAAGGTTGACCACGAGCCAGGGCTGGCGCTGCCGCACGGTGCGGCCGAGGGGCCTGAAGAGGTCGCTCTCAGAGACCCCGGCAAGCTTCATGATGTCGTCCTCCGCCTCGTCCTCGATCACTTCGACAATGTCGTCGACCGTGACGACGCCGACGATGCGGCCGCGGTCGGCGGTCACCGGCGCGGAGGTCAAGCCGTATTTGCGGAACCGTCGCGCGACATCTTCCTGGTCCGTGCGCGCGTCGATGACGTTCAGCTCCTTCACCTGAAGCTGGCGAAGCGGCGTCGCGCGCACGCTGCGGAGAATCATCGACACCGGTATCGAGCCGATCGGTTCGAACCGCGGGCTGACCAGATAAACGTCGTAGAAGTCGTCCGGCAGATCGGGGTGCGTCCGCAGGTAATCGATCGCCTGACCGACCACCCAGTAGTCGGGCAGCGCCACGAAGGCCCGCTGCATGAGCCTGCCGGCCGTCTCCTCCGGGTATTGCAGGCTGCGCTCGACCTCCGAGCGTTCGCTGGTGGGCAGCGCCGCGATGACCTGCAGCTGCAAGGCGTCATCGAGATCCTCGAGGAACGCGATCGCGTCGTCGGTCTCCAGATCGGCAAGCGCCGCGGCGGTGCGCTCCGGTCCGAGCGATTGGGCGACCTCGGGGCGGATCTCCTCGTCGATATAGCTTAGGAACTCGGGATCGAGGGCGGCACCGAGACTGTCGACGAGCTCGCGTCGTTCGTGGGCGTCGAGATAGCGCAACAGCTCGGCCTGGTCGGCCGGATGCACGGCGCCCAGCCGGAAGCGTACGCGTTCGCCGTTGTTCTCCGCCAAGGCGGTTTTGAGGTCGACCAGGAGAGTCTCGTCGACCGTCGCGCCCTCGTGCGCCATCCCCAGTTCCCCCAAGCGTCCGTGCGCGCGATTGGCCGCACCGGCGACGGGCGTTTTGCACCGGCGGTGCTGATCAGGCTACCTTCCGCCGTCGTCTAACCGTGGCGCTTCGGGCGAGAACGACGCGCCGTGCGACGACGTCATCGAGAGAGGTGATGGTGCGGCCGAGAAGACTCGAACTTCCACCCCGTTTCCGGGACAGCGACCTCAACGCTGCGCGTCTACCAATTCCGCCACGGCCGCACGGCGAAGGGGATATTCCCTTCGCGGAGCGGGACGATTAGCCGATGCCGGTGACCGGTGCAAGCAGGCTCGGCAATGGTCCGCTGTGGGAGATTAGCCCCGGCAAGACCGACTATCGCCTCGCCATCGCGCGAATGGAAGAAGAGGTAGCGGCGATCCGTGCCGGCACCGCGCCGGAACGGATCTGGCTCCTGGAGCACGATCACGTCTACACGGCAGGGACCAGCGCTGGCGCCGACGAGCTGCTCGACGCTGGCGGTATCCCGGTGCATCGCACGGGCCGCGGCGGCCGCTTCACCTATCACGGCCCCGGCCAGCGCATCGCTTACGTCATGCTCGACCTGCGGCGCCGGCGCCCGGACGTGCGCGCCTTCGTCAACGACCTCGAGGCCTGGTTGATCGGCGCGCTCGGGCGGCTCGGCGTTCGCGGTGAGCGGCGGCCGGGCCGGGTCGGCATCTGGGTCGCGACGCCTAGCGGAGACGCGAAGATCGCAGCGCTCGGCGTTCGTCTCAGACGCTGGGTGAGCTTCCATGGCGTGGCTGTGAACGTCGCTCCGGACCTTGCCCGTTTCGCCGGCATCGTCCCCTGCGGCGTGCGCGACGCCGGTGTCACCTCGCTTGCGGCACTCGGCCGGCCGACGTCGATGGACGACGTGGACGCGGCGCTCAGGAACGCATTCGACGACGTCTTCGGCGAAGCGGCGCCGCCGGTCGTGACGTCACCTCAGGTGGATTTCGTGGCCGGCGACGACTAGGTTTGGACCTAGTCTGTAAAGGTAACGTCGATGATCTCCTGGCGCTTTGCCCTGCTCGTTGCGGCCGGCGTGGGTCTCTACTCCGGTGCCGCGGTTGCAGGATGCAGCGACATTGCGCTTCCCGGCGTCGACTACGCCGGCTGCCAGCTCGATGGCAGCGAGCTCGCCGGCAGCGACATGACCGGCGGCGACCTCCGCAATGCGTCCTTCAAGCGGGCGGTGCTCGATGATGCGGTCCTCGCCGAGGTCGACGGGCGGCGGGTCAAGTTCGTCTCGGCATCGCTGATCGGGACCGGCTTCGCCGGCGCGAGCCTGGTCGAAGCGGACTTCACCCGCGCCGACCTCCGCGACGCCTCCTTCGCCCGCGCCAATCTCTACCGCGCCCGCTTCTTTCGCGCGGACCTGCGCGGCGCCGACCTCAGCGGTGCCCGCCTCGACAATACCGATTTTCTTCAGGCGCAGCTTGAGGGGGCGATCTGGGTCGACGGGCGGACCATATGCGGCGCCGGGTCCGTTGGTCGCTGCTCGCCTTCTCCGACGCCGCAGCCCGAGGCTGGTGCGGTGTCGGAGACAGGCCCGGCGGCGGGCGGTTGATCAACTCTGCGGCAGGTCACTGACATCGAGACGTCGGCCCTCGCGCAGCAGCGCCAGCATCTCGTCGGGCGGCAAAGGTCCGCAGAACAAGAACCCCTGCAGCTCGTGGCAGCCGAAGCTGCGGATCATGGCGAGCTGGTCGCGCGTCTCCACGCCCTCGGCAACGACGCTGATGCGCATCATCTCGGCTAGGGCGACGATGGCCTGAGCGATCGCCGCGTCGTTCGCATCGGTGGTCACATCCTTGACGAAGGAGCGGTCGATCTTGAGGCAGCGGATCGGAAAGCGCTTGAGATAGGCGAGCGACGAGTAGCCCGTGCCGAAGTCGTCGACGGCGAACTGGACCCCGAGGTCGTGGATCGCCTGCAGCCGGGACACGCTCTCGCCGACGTCCTCCATGATGGCGCTTTCGGTCAACTCCAGCTCCAGGAGTTCGGCGGGCATCCCGGTCGCCTGCAGGACGCGGCGGATGATGTCGACGAGGTTGCGCTGTTTGAACTGCCGGCCGGACAGATTGACGGACAGCCGCAGCTCGGCGAAGCCGAGCCGCTGCCATTCGCGGACCTGGCGGCAGGCCTCGGTCAGCACCCACTGGCCGATCGGCAAGATCAGGCCGGTTTCCTCGGCGAGGGGAATGAACTCGCTGGGCGGGACCCGGCCTAGCTCTGGGTGGAACCAGCGCACCAGCGCTTCGACAGCGGTCACCATGCCGGTCTGCGCGCTGACCAGCGGCTGATAGTGCAAGGCGAGCTCGCCCCGCTCCAGCGCGCGGCGTAGCTGGGTCTCCAGCACGAGGCGCTCGAACGCCCGTGCGTTCATGTCGTTCGTGTAGAACTGGTAGCTGTTCCGGCCTTGTTCCTTGGTTCGATAGAGGGCGGTGTCGGCGTTGCGGATGAGTGTCTCGGCGTCGCCACCATCGTGCGGGAACAGGGCTATCCCGAGGCTCGCCGTCGCGGTTAGCTCCTGTCCGTCGATGGCGAAGGGTTGCCGCATGACGTCGAGGATCTTCTGCGCCACCTTGGCAGCACTCTCGGCGCCGCGGCAGCCCGGCAGCAACAGCAAAAACTCGTCGCCGCCCAGCCTGGCGACCGTGTCCGAGCGGCGCAGGACGAGCACGAGCCGCCGCGCGACCTCCCGCAGGAGCTGATCACCCTTTGCCATGCCCAGGCTCTCGTTGACGAGCTTGAAGCGATCGAGGTCGAGGAGCATGAGCGCAAACTCCTGCGGGTTCCGCCGCGCGCGCTCGACGGCTTGCGTCAGGCGGTCGTCGAACAGGAGGCGGTTGGGCAGGCTTGTCAGCGGATCGCGTGATGCCAGCCGCCGGATCGTGTCCTCGGCCTCCCGCCTTGCGCTCATGTCACGAATGGTGACCAACAGCGCCGGCGGTGCGCGCGTCGGCAGCCGGGTGACGGTCACCTCGACCGGCAGCAGCTCGCCACTAGCCTTACGTGCGAACAGCTCCTGGAGCCGCTCAGGGCCGTCGCTAGCAGCGAGGACGGTGCTGATGAGGTCGCTCTCCTCGCCGGGCGGCAGGCTCAAGATCACATCGATCGGATGGCCGGCGACGTCGGCCGTCGACCGGTCAAGCAGGCGCTCTGCCGTGTCTGAAAGGCTTTCGACGACGCCCTGGACGTCGCAGGTGACGACCCCGTCGACGATCGTCTCGATGGCGTGCCACAGCGAACTGCCGTCGCTCGGCTGGTGCGTTTGCGCCGGTGGCGGCGCCTCCTGCAGGCCAGTCGGCGCATCTTGCGGGCGAGCGTCGACGACGACCAGGCAGCCATCATCGAGCGGCACGATTTCGATCGCGTGATCGCCGAGATCGAGCGCCAAGCCCCAAGCGTCCGGGTCGGCTTCGGCAAGGAGGGCGACGATGGCATCGCGCCGCGCCACGATGCGGTCGCGGATCGCCTCCACCCGCCGCCAATCGTCCGCGAGCTCCGCACTGTCGGGATCGGTGTCGGGGTAGAGGTCGGCGGTGATCCGGCCGTCCTGGTCGAGTAGGACGACCAACGTGGCGCCGATCCTCGCCGCGAGCGCGCGCAGCAGCGCTTCGGTCGCCGCCGTGTCCGGTGCGCCCGAGGTGGTGCGTCGGATGCGCGCGACGAGACCGCTGATCGCGCCCCCCGGCTCGCGCTGCGGCACCGCCTGGTCGTCGACCAGGATGCTGCGTCCGTCCGGGGCTTCGACGCGATACCGACAGTGGGCCGCGTAGCCGGCCAGAACCTTGAGATTGCGGTCGCGCCAAACCGTTCGGTCCTCGAAGGCGATCCGCTCGGACCAGCTCGCACCGGCAGAAGGGACGGTGCCGAGGAGGTCGGCGATGGGGCCCAGCGTCCAATCCACCACCAGCCGGCAGTCCGGGTCCCAGGAAACGGCGTAGAGGGGCTCGTCGAGAAGCGCATCAAGGGCATCGATCGCCGGCGTCGGTGCCGTAGTGGGCGGCGGCACGGCCGCCGACGCGACCGGCTTCAACATCAGCCAGAAGCTCTCGCCATTGCCGCTGACACCGACGAGATCCAGCTCGGGGCGGTGCCCGGCACGTGCGGGCAGGGTGGCGCCGAACCCCTCGCCGCGCTCCAGCGCCAGCACCAGCTCGGCCCAGGTCGTTGTGTCGTCGCTCGTCAGCAGGCGATCGAGGCCGGCCCCGCTGAGCGTCGCCGGATCCGCTCCCAGCCACTCGGCCGCCGTTCCGTTGTGCTCGCCGATCCGCCAGCCACGAGCTGCGTTGCTGCGGCGGAGAACAACCAAGCCCAAGCCTGCCTTGTCGAGCAAGTCACCCAGCGGCCGCGCCGGTCGTCCGCTCATCGGCGCCGCCCTGTGGCCCCGCCGGCAACGTCGTCGGCCGTGCAGCGGAGGCGTGGCACCAGAAATTCTCCAGTTGTCACCCGCAATCGGTCCTGACGCGTCGTAGTTGATTCTTGATGCTGCAGAGAAGCCACGATGTTTGCTTATTCACAGGGCGTTCGTCACTCGCGGGGAAATTGGAACTGCACGAGTAACGACGAGACTTACTTGGCCGATGAGGCGCTCTGCCGTCAAGCCGTGGGGGTTGGCCCAAGCTGCTTCATTGTGCAGCCAGACGGCTGCTGCTGCCGCTTCGAACGCCGACACACCCTGTGCGAGCAGGGCGAGGACGAGCCCGGCGAGGACGTCCCCGGAGCCCGCCGTGGCGAGCGCAGGGCAGCCGTTGACGGCGATCGCGGCACGTCCATCGGGAGCGGTGACGATCGTGTCGAAACCCTTGAGCACCGTGACCGCAGCCGTTGCCGCGGCAAGGCGCCGGGCGTGCTCGAGCTTGGCGTCGCCGTTGGCTGCGTCGAGCCGCTCAGCCTCGCCGGAATGCGGCGTGAGCACGAGGGGACCACAGGCCCGGCCTCTAATTGCTTCGGCGTCACCCGCGAAACAGGTCAGCGCGTCGGCATCGAGGACGGTCGGTCGGCCGCGTGCGAGGACCGTCTCGACGTTACCGCGGAGCTCGGCGCCGACGCCGCCGCCTGGACCTAGCAGCCAGGCGTTGCGACGTGTGTCGTCGAGCCAGCCGCGAAGGTCGGTCGCGGCGCGGACCATCACGGCATCGAGGCGGCTCGCGTGGGCAGCGACCGCGCAGGGTGGGGCGAGCAGTGTCACAAGACCTGCACCGGCGGCGAGCGCCATGCGTGCCGCCAGGCGTCCAGCGCCGCCGGTTTCCACCCCACCAGCGACGACGTTCGCGTGTCCGCGACGATACTTGTGATCGGCCGGGGCGCGGGCGGCTACCGCCGTTCGCCAGAGTGCCGGCGCGTTGCGCCACGTCGGCGTCTGCGCTTCGTCATGCGCGCGGGCGATGGCGTCACCGTCCAGACCGATGCTGGCGACGACGAGCCGGCCGCAATGCGCGGCGCCGGGCA
>CAYUKE010000173.1:0-7138 GCA_964445185.1 uncultured Geminicoccaceae bacterium | reverse complement strand
AAAATTGAAGACCAGTCGGGCATCCGCAACCTCGACGACATTATCCGAGCCTCCAACGGCCTAATGGTCGCCCGCGGCGACCTTGGCATTGAGTGCCCTTATGAGGAATTGCCGGTGATTCAGCGCCGAGCGATTCAGGCGTGTATTCAGGCCTAAAAGCCGGTGATTGTCGCCACGCAGATGCTCGAGAGCATGATCACCTCGCCTTCACCCACCCGGGCCGAGGCCTCCGATGTCGCGACCGCCTGCTACGACGGTGCTGATTCGCTGATGCTGTCGGCCGAGAGCGCGGCCGGCGAGTATCCGGCCGAAGCGGTCGCGATCATGGACCGGATCATTCAACGTGTTGAGCAGGACCCGCTCTATCGGCCCTACGTGACCGCCGCGGCGGCTGAGGCCGAGCATACCGCCGCCGACGCCATTACCCAGGCGGCGGCCTCGGTGGCGCGCACCATCAACGCCGCCTGCATCGTCACCTACACGACCTCAGGGACGACGGCACTGCGTGCCGCCCGGGAGCGGCCCAGCCAGCCGATCCTCGGTCTGATCACGCGCCTCGGCACGGCGCGCCGGCTGAGCGTCGTCTGGGGCGTCCGTGCCGTCATCTGCGAGGATGCGAAGGACCTCGACGACATGATCGCCAAGGCGCGCAACGCGGCCGTACGGGCTGATCTCGCGCGGGCGGGCCAAGCCCTGGTGATCACCGCTGGGCTACCCTTCGGCACGCCCGGCGCCACGAACATGCTCCGGATCGCCTACGTCACGGAGCGTGACGGCTAGCGCTTTAGCCGTGCGGTAACGCTCTCGTTAGGACGAACCGCGATCCACGACTGCGGTCGTCAGGCCGCTGCGCCGAATCATGTCGCAGCCCTGGCCGAGCTGGTTGAGGGCGTCGCAGACGGCAGCAGCGACGTCCGGATCGAGGCCCATCCGCCGGGCGCGATAGCGTGTCCGCTCGCCCGCCGCGACCGACGAGACCTCGACGCTAGCGTCCGCCATAACCAGCGGCGCGATGGCGCCCACGGCGTCCGCGGCGCGGTGCGCCTGCTGGGCTGTCGCGAACGCGCCGAGATCTATTCCGTAGATGGGTGCGTTGGGCGCTGGATCGCCCGCTTCCGGCGCGACAGTCACGCGCAGCGGCGGCGCCGACGGCGGCATGGCAGCCACGCCGGAAGCGGCCGTTGCCGCGGTCACCGGCCGCCGCCTTGGCGTGAGCTGGCGCGGGTCGGCGAGCGCGAGCCGCTCCTGAAGCACTTCCGGTCGGCGCGGGCTCGGGGCGAACGCCACCAAGGGCAGCCGCCGCCGCGCCTCGGCGAAGCCTCGGTCGAGCAGCGTCACCATGTGCGCGTTGCGCGATGCCGATGTCCGACCGCCGACGACCACGGCGATCAGCCGCCGGCCATCACGCAAGACGGAGGCGACGAGATTGAACCCCGAGGCGCGGATATAACCCGTCTTGATGCCATCGGTGCCGTCGTAGCTCTCAAGCAAGCGGTTGTGATTGCGGTAGCTCCGGCCGCCATAGCTGAACCGCTGCATGGCGAAGACGCTATAGAAGTCGGGGAAATCCTGTTGCAGTTGCCGTGCCAACCGAGCCATGTCACGAGCGGTCGTCCGCTGCTGCGAGTTGGGCAGGCCAGAAGCGTTCCTGAAGGTCGTGGCACGCAGGCCGAGACCGCGGGCGCGCTCCGTCATCCGGCGCGCGAATGCCGCCTCGCTGCCGGCAAGCGCCTCGGCGACGACAACTGCGACGTCGTTGGCCGACTTGGTGACCAGCGCTCCGATCGCGTCGCGGACGCGAATGCTCTCGCCCGCGCGCAGGCCGAGCTTCGACGGTGGCATGCCCGCCGCGCGCCGCGACACGCGGAGCTGCGAGTTGAGGGTGAAGCGCCCTTCGTCGACTGCCTCGAAGAGCATGTACAAAGTCATGATCTTCGTTAGCGACGCCGGATACACCCAACGGTCGGCGCCATCCGCGTGGAGAACTGTGCCCGAGTGCGCATCGATCACGATCGACGCGTAGCGCCGCGCATCAGCACCGCCGGCACTGGTGACCAGTAGCAACAATGCGGTAACAATGATCACCAAATACCGCGGTTTCAACGAGCACCTCCACCCTTCACGACGCCACGGCGTAAAGCGACTTGCGACGACTAACCAGCAACCACCCAACGTCTATCGCAAATCGACCACGCTGACGAGCGTCCAGCACGGGTCTTTCGCGAAATTGGCAATCTCGCGCCCCGAACCTCGCGCGCAAATAGAAAGTTGCGCAGTTTGGTTAACATCCGTTCAACGATCGCCGTCGGCAGCGTCGAGCACCCGGGCGATGATCCGTTCGACCTCTTTGGTGTGGTAGGCGGTGTCGAAGAGCCCCGCCAGCGTTGCCGCGTCAAGGCGCTCCGTAACTTCGGCCTCGGTCGCGAGAAGATCCTGCAGCGGTGTGCCTTCGCGCCACGCGGCCATCGCGTGCCGCTGAACGACCTCATAGGCGCGCTGCCGAGGTAGGCCACTGGCGGCAAGCGCAAGGAGGACCCGCTGTGAGTGGATGAGCCCATGCGTGCTCTCGAGGTTCTGCTGCATCCGCTCCGGAAACACGATGAGGCCCTCGACGACTCGCTGCAATCGGCCGAGGGCGAAGTCGAGCAGGATACAGGCTTCCGGCAACGCGATGCGT
The DNA here is from genome assembly GCA_964445185.1 of uncultured Geminicoccaceae bacterium. Taxonomy (GTDB): domain Bacteria; phylum Pseudomonadota; class Alphaproteobacteria; order Geminicoccales; family Geminicoccaceae; genus JAAAPF01. Next base: position 4,461 of record CAYUKE010000173.1, on the reverse strand, counting down.
TCTACTGAGCTGTGGGAGATGTCCCGCTCGTGCCACAGCGCGATGTTCTCCAGCGCCGGATGCACCTGCGCCCGCACCAGCCGGGCTAGCCCGGTCAGATTCTCGCTGAGGACGGGGTTGCGCTTGTGCGGCATCGCCGAGCTGCCCTTCTGGCCGACCGCGAAGGCTTCCTCGACCTCGCCCACCTCGGTGCGCTGGAGATGTCGAATCTCGACCGCGAGCCGCTCGACGCTGCCGGCGCCGACGGCGAGGGCTGCAACGAAGGCGGCGTGCCGGTCGCGCGGGATGACCTGGGTCGAGAGCGGCTCCGGGCGGAGGCCAAAGCGCCGCGCGACCGTTGCCTCCACGCGGGGATCGATGTTCGCGAACGTGCCCACCGCGCCGGACATGGCGCAGGTTGCGATCTCAGCGCGCGCCGTCAGGAGGCGCCGCCGCGCCCGGCGGAACTCGGCGTGGTGTCCGGCAAGCTTGAGGCCGAAGGTCGTCGGCTCGGCGTGGATGCCATGGCTGCGGCCGATGCATGGCGTTTGCGCGTGCTCGCGGGCGCGAGCCTCCAGCGCGCCGAGCAGACCGTCGACGTCGGCGAGGAGTAGGTCCGAGGCTTGGGTCAGCTGGACCGCCAGTGTGGTGTCAAGCAGGTCCGACGAGGTCATGCCAAGGTGCAGAAAGCGTGCTTCGGCGCCGACCACCTCCTCGATGTGAGTCAAGAAAGCGATGACGTCATGCCGGGTCGTCTGCTCGATCGCCTCGACCCGGTCCGGATCGATCAGCCGCTCGCGCGCTGCATCGCAGGCGCGCCGCAAGGCGGCGATCGGCCCGGCGGGCAGCAGCTCGAGCCCGGCCATCGCCTCGGCGGCCGCGAGCTCGATGTCGAGCCACAACTCCAGCTTTGCCTCCGGTTCGAACAGGCCGGCCATCGCCGGGCGGCTATAGCGAGGGATCATTGATGGCCTCCGCATTGTCGGCGCGACCCGTCCGCGCTACGCCTCGCTTAGCAGAGCGAGGGAGGGGGCAGGAGGTCTTGCGCGCTCGGCCGCGGCCCGATCAGCCCGAAACGAAGCGTCGACGTTGGCCGATCTCGTTGGCGCTCGCGCTCACCTTCGGTGGCCTGGTGCTTGCCGCAACGGGATTGGTCGCCGTCGTCCTCGGCAGTGTCGCTGGCTCGACCACCGAGCAGCTCATCATCACGCGTTCACACGCGATGGTCGGCGAGCTTGAGTTGCGGCTGGACCGCTACGTTGACGAGCCCCAAGCCCAGCTCGCGAGCCTCGCCGAGCTGATCGAGAGCGGCGCCGCGCCGCCGGGCGACCTCGACGCCATCGGTCGCCTGGCCGCCAGCCTGCTCGCCTCGACCATGACGCGAACGGTGCTCGCCTTCGTCCGTGCCGACGGCGAAGGCGTGGCGGTCTGGCGGGACGAGGCCGATGCCGCCGTTGAGCTTGTCCGCTTCGCACTGCCCAACGGTCGCGACGCGCGAGCCTACTTCGACGACCTGCGAACCGGCGGCGCGGCTGCTGGATGGGGTTTGCCGTTCGTGGCAGGTGAACTGGGAAGTGCGCTGCCGCTCGGTCGAACGGTGATCGTCAACGACCGCCGGGCAGGCTACGCCCAGGCGCTTGTCACCGTGCGCGCGCTCTCCCAGGACCTTGCGGGGCTGCCGGCGGAGTGGGAGTGGGATCTGCAGCCCTTTATCCTCTACGCCGGCAATCGCGTGCTTGCCCATCCGTTGCTCGGCGCCGACGCGGGGGGAAAGGAAGCTGAGCCCCTGGTGCCGGTTGGGCGGTTCGCCGATCCGGTGCTGCGGGCGCTGCACGCGTCGACGGACGACGGCGTGTCCCTGGGCGACGTGCATCTGCGGGAGGTGGAAGTGGGCGGCGTCCGCTATGTCGGGATCGTCAAGCGGGCATCGGTCGACGAGCCCATCCCGGTCATCTTCGGCGTCTACGTGGACCGAGCGAGCATGGCGACCGAATGGGATCGCCTCGTCGTCGGCATGGCCGTAAGCGTCACCAGCGTCTTGGTCGCGGTCGTCATCGCGATCTTGTTCGGTCGTCTGTTCGCCAACAGCATCATGCGTCTCGCTGCGGCCGCCGCCGGCGCCGGACGGCTCGACTTCGACGATCTGCAGCGCTTGCCGGCGAGCCTTATCCGCGAGATTGACGACGCCTCCAACGACTTCCGCGCCATGGGTCACGCGCTGGAGGCGGCGGCGCGCTTTCTGCCGCGGCGTCTCGTTCTGCAGCTGCTACAACCTGAGGACAGCCGTCCGCCTTTCGCGACGCGGGAGCTGACCATCCTCTTCACCGACCTCGGCGGCTTCACGACCATCAGCGAGCACCTCTCAGCCGATGCAACGGCGCGCCTATTGAACGCGCACCTCGATCTCGTTGCTTCGGCGATCGAGGCCGAGGAGGGCACTGTCGACAAGTTCCTCGGTGACGGCGCGATGGCATTCTGGGGTGCGCCCGATGCGCAAGCCGACCATGCCGCCCGTGCGCTTCGCGCCGCCGCGGCCATCGGCGAGCGGTTCCTGGCGACCAACGCCGGCGCCGAACCGCCGCTCAGACTGCGGATCGGCGTGCATACCGGCGCCGTCGTCGTCGGCGAGATCGGCGGGGGTTCGCGGGTCAACTACACGATCGTCGGCGACGCGGTGAACACGGCTAGTCGTCTGTGTGAGCTCGGAAAGGAGGTCGCACCCGGGGCTGAATTGGTCGCGCTCGTCAGTGAGGCGACGCTGGACGCCGCCGCCGGGGCGTTCCCGTTGGTCGAGCGCGGCACCGTCGCCGTCCGCGGGCGCGCCATGCCGCTGAAGATCTGGGAGCTGGCGCCTTGGCGCTGACTCGCGGCCTGGCGGTTCCGTACGCCCTCCTCGCGTGGCTCGGCGGGCGCGCCACGTGGTGCCTCGCAGCCGGCATCTTCCTAGGCGTCGGTCTGCCGCCACTTGCGGAAGCGGTGCGGCCGCTGCTCACACCGGCGATCTTCCTGCTCATCGTCGTCACCGTGGTTAGGCTCGAGCCGGCGGCGCTGCGCGCGAGCCTCGCCCGCCCCGCGCGGATCGCCTTCGCTGTCTGCTGGCTCCTCGTCGGCGCGCCGCTCCTGGTCGTGCCGTTCGCCTGGGCTGCAGGCGGTGACGGTTTCCTGGTCGATCACGTGATCCTGACCGCAGCTTCGGCGCCGGTGATCAGCGCCGCTGCCTACGCGTTGCTGCTTGGGCTCGACGCGGCGTTCGCGCTCACCGTGGGCGTGATCGCGACGGCGCTCGTCCCCTTCACCTTGCCGCTGCTGGTCGCCCTGGTGCTCGACGTCGAGCTGGCACTGTCGCCCTGGGCGCTGCTCGCCCGTTTGCTTGTCATGATCGCGGGTGGCGCGGCGCTGGGCCTCCTGGTCCGGCGCTGGCTCGGGCCGTCACGACTCGAAAGCTCGGCCCGGGCTGTGGATGGTCTGGCCGTGCTCGCGATGCTCGTTTTCGGCCTGGCGGTGATGGACGGCGTGACGATGACGGCGCGAACTGATCCCGCCTTCGTCGCGAGCACGCTTGCGGTTGTCTTCGCGCTCGCCGTCGGGCTGAATCTCGCCGGCACGGTGTTGTTCGCTCGTGGTGGCTGGCGGCTCGCGATGACCGTCGGTTTGATGTCGGGGTTCAAGAACTTCGGCGTCGTCGTCGCGGCAATGGGCGCCGCTGCGTCGCCCGAGACGGTGGTGTACTTGGGCTTGGCGCAGTTTCCGATCTACGTGCTGCCGGTCATCCTGCGCGTCGTTGCCCGCCGAAGGCGCACGCTCGCGGAGACACGATCTTGAGCGAGGCGGACGCGCTCTGGCGCTACTGGTTCGAGACGCTCCCGCGCGAGGCGTGGTTCGGATCGGACCCCACCGTCGATGCCGAGCTGCGGCGGCGCTTCGCTGATCTGCCCGACCGGGCCCTGCGCGGCGACCTGGACGCCTGGCGGTCGACGGCCCGTGGCTGGCTCGCGCTGGTGCTGGCGCTCGACCAACTGCCGCGCAACCTCTATCGCGGCAGCGCGCGCGCCTTCGCCTACGACGACAGGGCCCGCGCCGAGGCCGACGCCGCGTTGCGTGCCGGCGTCGATGCCGGCTTGGGCATCCACGAACGGCTCTTCCTCTACCTGCCGTTCGAGCACAGCGAGGATCTCGCGGATCAGGACCGCTGCTGCCGGCTCGTCGCCGCACTGGATGACGCGACCTACACCGACTTCGCGAAGCGCCACCGCGACGTCATCCGGCGGTTCGGCCGCTTCCCGCATCGCAACGCGGTCCTGGGTCGGACCTCAACGCCGGCGGAGACAGCTTACCTCAACGAGCCTGACGCCGGCTTCTGACCGCCGACCTCGCGGTCGCCGCGCCGGGTCGTCGCGATCCCTGCGGCGAGGGCGGCCATGACGTCGTGGCGACGCTCGCTCGCGGACACCAAGTCGGCGATGAACGCGGGATAGGTCTCGT
>CAYUKE010000172.1:0-7162 GCA_964445185.1 uncultured Geminicoccaceae bacterium | reverse complement strand
GTAGGCGAGCCAGAAGCCGACGAACGGCAGCAGCGATTGCGCCAGGCCGTAGGCGGCCGCCAACCGGCGATCGCCGCCGGCTGCGAGCGCGACTGCCTCGGTCGTGATCGTTGGCACGCGACCGGCGCCGAGAAGCTGCGTCGGCAGGTATTGGCCGATGCTGACCGCGAACCCGACGGCGGCGGCGGTCAGCGCGGGGCGAGTGAGGAGCGGCAGTCGCACCGCGAGAAAAGTGCGGCCGGCACTGGCGCCGAGCGAAGCGGCGACAGCGGTCCAGCGCGGATCCAGCTGCCGATGCGCCGCGGCGAGCGCGAGATACACATAGGGCAGCACGAAGCCGAGGTGGCCGAGGATCACCAACCCGTGCCCGGGCCGCAGGCTCAAGCGCTCGGCGAGGAGGACCAAGCCAAACAGGAACGCGACTGCCGGGACGAGTAGCGGCAGATATAGTACGAGCTGCGCGGACGCGCCGGCGGGGCGGCCGCGATCGCGCTCCTGCTCGAGGCTGCCCAGGACGAGCACGAGGGCAAGCGCCGTGGCGATGAGGCCGATGGCAGCGGCGTTGGCGAGCAGCTGCGGCGCGTCGCCGAGGGTCGACCAGGCGCGCCAAGTCCAGCTCTGAGGCAATGCCTCCGGAAACCGCCAGAAGCCAGCGACCGACCAGATCGCCAGCGCGGCGATGCCGCCGAGCGCGGCGGTGAGCGTAAAGGCGACGCCAGCGACGCCGAAGGCGGCAACGCGGTCGTCCGCAGCGCGCCTTTCACCGTTGACGAGCCAGCCGCGTGCCGCCCGGGCGACGAGGCGTTCGCCGAACCACCAGAGCGCGAGTGCGGCGAAGGTCACGCCCACCTGCAAGAGCGCCGCCGCCGAGGCGATGAAGCGGCGCGTCAAGTCCGGGTCGTTCATCCAGCGGACGATCGAGACGGCGAGCGGTGGCGGCGTCGACGGCCCGAGGATCAATGCGACCTCGACCGTGGCGGAGGCGTAGGCGACGACTGCGAAGAGCGGCAACCGGATCAGCGGGTACAGCGCCGGCAGCACCGCCTTGGCGAAACTCGCGACCGGCCGATAGCCGAGCGTCCGCGCGACGCGCATGCGCTCGCTCATGCCCGCCTGGGGCAGGACCGCGAGCGTCATCAGCAGGAGAAACGCCACTTCCTTGACGACCAGGCCGGCGATCATGGCGAGGCCGAGGGGATCGCCGGTGACGAGCACATCCGGCGGGCGGTCCCAGCCGCTGAGATGGGGTGAGACGAGGCGGGCGAGCAGTCCGGACGGTGTCACCAGGAAGGCGAAGCCGATCGCCGCGGCCGCGTGCGGCACCGAGAGGATCGGGCTCAGGCTTCGTTCGACGAGGCGGAACAGGCGTGTGCCGTGAAAGGCGCCGACGAAGGCAAGGACAATGGCGAGCGCAAGCAGCGCGCTGGCGAGCCCGGCCGTGAGGCTCAGGGCGATCATCTGGATCAGGCCGGGTGTCGCCCACAGCTGGCGCCAGGGCTCGGGCGTGACGCTGGTGCCGCCGAGAGCTGGGAACCAGCCGAAGGCCGGCGGCACGATGCCGGCGAGGCCGCCCAGCACCAGGCCCAGCAGCAACGTCAGCGTCAACCGCGGTGCGAGAGCCACATAGAGACGATACACAGCAGTCGGCTTAGCGTGCGCCGTAGCGGGCGAGCCAGTCGTCTTCCAGACGCACCATCCAGCTGGGATGCGGCTCCGCCAGCGGCGCGCCGAGAGCCGTCGGCGACAGGGTGGCGATGCCGAGATCCAGCCCCTCGAAAAGGGCCCGCTCGGTCGGCGCCAGCACGTCGAGGTCGAGGACGGTGAAGCCGCCCCAGACGGCCGGGTCCTGCTTGCGGGCCTGAGCTTCCGGCGAGAGGAGAAAGTCGGCGACCACCATCGCCGCCGCCTTCGCGCCGCTGTTGAAGGGGATGGCCACGAAGTTCACGTTGCCTATCGTGCCACCCTCCAGAACGAAGCTCCGCACCGTGGGTGGCAGCTCGCCGGCGGCGATGGCAGCACTGGCAGCGACCGGGTCGAAATCGAAGGCGATCGTCGTCTCGCCGTCGCCAAGGAGACGACGGAGCGTGCCGCCGTCGGCGGGGAAATCGCGACCCCCGCGCCAAAGGTTGGGGTGCAGCGCGTCCAGATAGGCCCACAACGGCGCCGTCGTTGCCGCGTAGTCGTCGGCCGCTTCGACCGGGCGGTAGAGCGCTGCGCGGTCGGACGCGAGCTCGATCAGCGCTTGCTTCAGGAAGGTGCTGCCCAAGAAGTTGGGGATCAGCGGGTAGGTGAAGCGCCCGGGATTGGCCTCCGCCCAGGCACCGAGCGCCGCTATCGAGCGCGGCGGGTCGCTCTCGAACGCCGCGTCGTAGAAGAAGACGAAGCGCGCCCGGCCCCAGGGCGCCTCGTAGCCTTCGACCGGGATCGTGAAATCGGCGCGGATGTCGGGGTTGGCGTCCGCGTTGGTGAGCGCGAAGTTCGGCAGTTGCTCGGCCCACGGGCCGAACAAGAGGCCTTGCTCCTTCATCGCGGCGAAATTCTCGCCGTTTATCCAGATCAGGTCGGTACTGCCGGCGTCGACGTTGCGCGCCGCTTTCTCCGCCAGCACGCGGGCGACGGTCTCGCCGGGGTCGGTCGTCTTGATCTGGGTGAGGCGGATCCCGAAGCGGTCTTCGACCTCGTCGGCGACCCATTGGATGTAGGCGTTGATCCGCGGCTCGCCGGCCCATGCAGCCCAGTAGACCTGCTGGCCGCGCGCTTCGGCGACGACCGCCGGCCAGTCACCCGGGTCCACCGCTGCGGCCGGCGGGACGGCGAGCGCCAGCGCTGCCAGCGCGGCGAGCCGCTGCAACCAACGAACCATGCCTACAATCCCATCTGCCCAGGTCTTCCGAGCGCGCTTAGCCGTCCGGCGTCGCGGCCGCAAACCCGGAGCCGTGCGATCGGCTCACAGCCGCGCGAACGCCACAGCCGTGCGTGCGTTAGGTGCAATTGCGGAGCCGCGTCGAGTACGGCTTGGTAGGCACTGATTGTTTTCCGGGCTGGGACGCTTCGTTTTGAAACGCCGTCACCACCTGACCGGCGCGAGTGTGGCCATCATCTGGGGCACCTGCGCGCCGCTCGCGGCCCAGGTCGTCCATGACGGGACGGTCGGTCCTGCGGTTGGGGTCGCGGGGCCCGACTACGCCATTCCTGCCGGCAACGGCACCGTCGCCGGCGGCACGCTGTTCCACAGCTTCAGCGAGTTCTCGGTCGGTGCCGGCGAGAGTGCGACGTTCACCGGCCCCAACGGGCTCGATGCCGTGGTAAGCCGCGTGACCGGTGGCGAGCCGTCGACGATCGATGGGCCGGTGCGCTCGGCGGTGCCCGGCGCGGACTTCTGGTTCGTCAACCCGGCCGGCATAGCACTCGGTCCCGAAGGTTCGTTCGACGTGCCGGCGGGCTTGCACGTGGCGACGGCGAGCGAAGTCGGCTTCGCCGACGGGAGCACCTTCGCCGCCGGCCCGGGCGCGGCGGCCACGCTGACCACGGCACCGCCGGTGGCGTTCGGCTTCGCCGGCGGCGAGGGCAGCCTGCGCCTTGACGGGACGGGTCTGGCGCTCGCCGGCGACGCCACGCTCGCGGGCGCTGACGTCGCTATCGCCGACAGCGGCATCGTCGGCGACGGCGGGCGTCTGCGCGTCGCGGCGGTTGGCGACGGTGGCGGCACGGTGACGGTCGGTGACGACGCAGCGCCCGCCGACGCGACGGGTGCGCTCACCGTCCAAGGCTCCGTGCTTTTCGACGGCACCGGGCGTGGCGGGTTCGAGTTCGCCGGCGGCAGCCTCCGCATCGACCAGAGCATCCTCCAGCTGGAGAACACCTCGGAGACGGCGGCCGCCGGCGCGCTCGCGCTCGACGCCGACACGATCCTGATCACCGATTCGGCGGCGCTCGGCACCGTCGCCAGCGGCGCCGGCGCGGGCGCCCCGATCCGCCTGCGTGGCGACGTCGTGAGCCTGACCGTGGCCAGCCAGCTGCGGACCGACGCGCTGGGCGATGGGCGCGGCGGTCCGATCGAGATCGTCGCGGGCGATCTCGCCGTCGGTTCCATCGCTGGGGTCTTCACCACGGCGAGCGGCACCGGCCGTGGCGGCGCGATCTCGGTGACGGCGGATACGGTCAGTCTTGCCGACCTCGCCGCAATCGGCACGATCACCGAGACGACGGCGGATCTGCCATCCGGAACCGTCACCGGTGGCGACGTCCGGCTCGAACTCGGCGAGCGGCTCGTCCTCGATTCGCTCGCGGGCGTCGTCACCCAGACGTTCGGCACCGGCGGCGCGGGCGACGTCCTGATCAGCGCCGGCGAGAGCGTCACCGTCACGACGCCGCAGCCCAACGCCACCGGATTGCTCAGCCGTATCGCCAGCGACGTGACGGCCGGCGCGACCGGCGGCGGCGGTGACGTGTCGGTCGAGGCGCCCGAGATTGCGCTCGAGGCTGCCAACATCACGAGCGGCACCGTCGGCGAGGGCGACGCCGGCACCGTCACCTTGCGAGCCTCCGAAAGGCTCAGCCTGAGCGGCGCGGCCGCCGTCCTAACGGCGACCGGAGGTGCCGGCGAGAGCGCGGGTCGGGGCGGCCTCATCAAGATCGAGGCTGCGCACGTCGACATGGACGAGGGCAGCGTGCTCTCCGCGTCGACGGTCGGGGCCGGTCTCGGCGGCGCGATCCGCATCGACGCTGGCGACGTCGACATTCAAGACACTAGCGGCGTGCGCGCCGAGGCATTCGGCACGGGCGCCGCCGGGTCGATCGAGATCGAGGCGCGGGGCCGGATCCGCATCGACGCCGGCCTCGTCGGCTCGTCGACGTCGGGCGCGGGTCGCGGCGGCAGCATTCGCGTTGCCGGGGCAGAGCGCCTCGCCATCACCAACTACGGGCAGATCTTCGCCGGTCCCGCTGCCGGCGCCAGCGGTGGCGGCGGACCGATCGAGGTGGATGTCGGGCGGCTGGTCATCGATGGTTCGGCGGAGGTGCCTGTCGACCTCCTGACCGGAATCTCCTCGACGGCTCAGCCCGGCAGCAGCGGGTCCGCCGGCTCCGTCGACGTTCGGGCGGAGTCGATCGCCTTGCGTGATGGCGGCTCGATCTCCAGCGAGACCGGCGGCAGCGGCGCCGGCGGCGAGGTCAGCATCGCTGTTGCCGGCTCCCTCGTCGCGTCCGGCGTCGCGGCCTTCAATCCCGACATCGGATCGGGCGTTTTCGTCACCGCCCGTGGCACCAGCCCCGATGCCACAGGCGGCAGCATCGATCTGCAGGCGGGGCGGATCGAGCTCACCGACGGCGCCGGGATCTTCGCCGACGCTTTCGGTGTCGCCCGCGGAGGCGATATCCGCATCGCCGTCGACGAGCGAATGGTGGTCGACAACGCTTTCATCGGCTCGACGCCGCGCAGCGCGGGCGACGCCGGCGCGGTCACGATCACGCGCGCGCCGCAGCTGACGCTTCGCAACGAAGGACGCATCTTCAGCGGGCCGTTCGACCGAGCCACCGGCGCGGGCGGCCCGATCACCGTCAACGCCGGTCGCTTGCTCATTGACGGCGCCGGCGATGGCGAGGCTGTCTTCGAGACCGGCATCTCTTCCTCGGGTCAGCCGGCGACCACGGGCGCTGCCGGCCCGGTGATCGTGACGGCCGATGACGTGCGCTTGGTGAACGGTGGCCGGATCTCGAGCAATGCCTTGGGCTCCGGTGCGGGCGGCAGCCTCGTCGTCGACGTCGCGCGCACGTTCGTCGCGGAGGGCTTTGATCCGAGCGATCCGCGCCGCACCTCAGGCCTGTCGGTCAGCACCGACGGCGTCGGCCGGCAAGCAGTGGGTGGCAGCATCGACCTGGCCGCCAGCGAGATCGTGTTGCGCGACGGCGCCGAGATCGACGCGCAGGCCCTCGGCGTGGCGCGCGGCGGCGACATTTTGATCGATGCGCGCCAGAGCATGCTCGTCGACGGCGCTTTCATCGGCGCGACCACGCGCGGTGCCGGCGACGGCGGCTCGGTCGAGGTGGTTCGCGCGCCCTCGTTCACGCTGCGCAACGAAGGTCGGATCTTCAACGGCCCTGCCGAGCTTGCAGAGGGGGACGGAGGGCCGATCTCGGTCAGCGCCGGCGCTGTTCTGATCGACGGCGGTGGCGACAGCGCGCCGACGTTCCTCACCGGCCTATCGTCGACGGCTCAGCCTGGGACCTCCGGGGCCGCCGGCGACGTCACCGTGGTCGCCGACACCATCACCCTGGTCGACGGCGGCGACATCTCGACGAGCACCTTTGGGCTCGGTCCTGGCGGTGCCGTCTCGGTCACCGCGCGTGATGCGTTCGTCGCCAACGGCGTCAGCCCGTTCTTCCCGGGCGTGGCCTCGGGCGTGTCGGCCCAGACGGATGGCCTCGGCCCCGCGGCCGCCGGTGGCGACGTGCGCGTTCGAGCACGCGAGGTGCGGCTCGCGGACGGCGCGCTGATCAATGCCGAAAGCGGCGGTCTTGCCGATGCGGGTAGCATCCTCGTCGAAGGTGATCTGAGCGTGCGCCTCGACAACGCCATCATCTCGACCGCTGCAGCGGATGGCGGCGGCGGCCAGATCGCCGTGAACGCGACGGAGCTCGTTCAGCTCCGCGGGAGCCTGATCGCGAGCTCCGTCGCCGGCACCGGTGACACGACGGCCGGCGACATCGCCATCGACCCGCAGTTCGTGGTCCTCGATGACAGCGCCATCTTGGCGCAGGCCACCGCGGGCATGGGCGGCAATATCTCCATCTCGACAGGCACGCTCGTCTTGTCGCCGCAGAGCATCATTGACGCCAGCGCCGAAACCGGCATCGACGGCACGGTCACGACAGGCTCGCCCGCCGAGGACGTGAGCGCGCGTATCGCCCAGCTGGCGGCCCAGTTCCAGAACCCGGATGCGCTCCTGCGCGACGGCTGCGATCGGCGCGACAATGCGGACGCGAGCACCTTCTCGCTCGACTCCTTGACGAGGTCCTCTGCGATCTCGCCGAGGATCGACTTGCCGAACATCTTGCGGATGTGGCTCGCCGGCACCTTGCCCGGACGAAACCCCTTCAAACGCACCTTGGGACGGATTTCTTCAATCCGCTCGTCGAGCTTGGCGGCGAGGTCGTCTTTTGG
>CAYUKE010000171.1:0-7212 GCA_964445185.1 uncultured Geminicoccaceae bacterium | reverse complement strand
GGACGAGCCCTGCTCGGCGCTCGATCCGATCGCGACGGCCCGGGTCGAGGAGCGCATCGACGAGCTGCGCGAGCAGTTCACGATCGTGATCGTGACGCACTCGATGCAGCAGGCGGCGCGCGTCTCGCAGCGGACGGCGTTCTTCCACCTCGGCAAGCTGATCGAGGTCGGGGAGACCAACGACGTCTTCACGAGCCCGCAGCACCAGATGACGCAGGACTACATCACCGGGCGGTTCGGCTGAGCACCGCGATGCCGCGCGAGCACATCGTCCGCTCCTACGACACCGACATCGACGAGCTCATCAACACGGTCGTGGAGATGGGTGGGCTGGCGGAGGCGCAGGTCGCCGATGCGCTTGCCGCGCTGACGCGGCGCGATCTGGTCGCGGCCGACCGCGCGATCACGTCCGACACGCGACTGGATGCGCTGGAGGAGACGGCCGACCAGATGGCCGTCCGTCTCTTCGCCTTGCGCCAGCCGCTGGCGGTGGATCTTCGTGTCATCGCAATGTCGTTGAAGATCTCGAACGATCTTGAGCGTATCGGCGACTATGCCTCGAGCGTCGCGAAGCGGTCGAAGCGCCTGGCGGGCGAGCCGCCGTTGCGGGCGATCAGCTCGCTCGGGCGGATGGGCCACCTGGTCCAGGACATGTTGAGTGACGTCATCGACGCCTATGTCGAGCGCGACGTCCGCAAGGCGATGACCGTCTGGCATCGCGACGACCAGGTCGACGAGTTCTACGACAGCGTCTTCCGGGAGATCCTCACCTACGTCCTTGAAGATCCGCGGACGACGTCGGCCTGCATCGATCTCCTGTTCGTTGCGAAGAATCTCGAGCGGATCGGCGACCACGCGACCAACATCGCGGAACGGACGCACTACGTAGTCCATGGCGATCGCATCAATCGGGCGAGGAGCGATCTCACGTGAGGCCCTACGTGCTGGTCGTCGAGGACGAGGCGCCCATTCAAGAGCTCCTAGCTTACAACTTGGAGCAGAACGGCTTCGAGGTCAGCCAAGCCTACGATGGGGAGGACGCGCTCGTCTCGATCTCGGAGCGGATGCCGGATCTGGTCATTCTCGACTGGATGCTGCCTCATCTCTCCGGCATTGAGGTCTGTCGCCGCCTGCGTCGTCGCCCGGTCACCCAGCGCCTGCCCATCATCATCCTCACCGCCCGCGCCGAGGAGCCGGATCGCCTTCGCGGGCTCGACACCGGTGCCGACGACTTCATCGTCAAGCCCTTCTCGGTGGCGGAGGTCATTGCCCGGACGCGTGCGGTCCTGCGGCGCGCGCGACCCTCGCTCGACGAGCCGGAGCTGCGCGTCGGCGAGCTGCGGATCGACTTGGTCGCGCACCGCGTCTTCCGCAACGACCGCGAGGTCCACCTCAGCCCGACGGAGTTCCGCCTCCTGCGGCACCTGATGGAGCATCCCGGGCGCGTCTTCAGCCGTGCGACCCTGCTGGACGCGGTCTGGGGGATCAATCAGGAGGTCGAGTTGCGCACGGTGGACGCCACGGTGCGTCGCCTCCGGCGCGCACTAAATGGGCCGGGCGAGGCGGACCTCCTGCGCACCGTCCGCTCGGAAGGCTACGCGCTGGACCTGCCACTCAGCGAGGACCTGCCGCCCGCCGGCTGAGCCGATGGGATCGTTGGCGTGGCGACCGGCGAACTTTGCGTCCGAGAGGTTCCTCAACCCGTCGGCGTCAGGCTGGTCTCGAGGAAGCGGCTCATGCGCCTTGAGAAGGCGCCAGGGTCGGGAACCGGCTCGCCTTCGACGACCCGCGCCTGATCCAAGAGCAGGTGGACGAGCTCCTCGACGTGGCTCGGCGCCGGCTGGTCGGGCTGCAGGGCCTTCGCCATCGCGCGCACGAGCGCATGGTTCGGGTTGACCTCGAGCACCCGCGCCGACAGCTCGTCGACCTGTTGGTGCTGCTTCAAGAACCGCTCGAAGCGGAGGTCGAAGCCGCCGGCATCGGCCACCAGGCAGACCGCGCTGTCGGTCAGCCGCTTGGAGCGACGGACGTCCTTGACCGAAGTACCCAGCGTCGCCTTCATCTGCGCGAGCAGGCGGTCGAGCTCCGGATCCTCCGCGGCCTCCTCCGGGTCCGAGGCGGTGCCGCCATCCTCGCCGATGGCCGAGAGATCGACGGCATCCCTGGTCAGCGACTTGAAGGGCTTGTCCGCGAAGGTGCCGGCGCTCGGCACCCAGAAATCGTCGATGGAGTCGGTCAATAGCAGGACCTCGACGTCCTTGGCCCGCGCCGCCTCGAGCTGGGGGCTTCCCTTGAGCGCGTCGACGTTGTCGCCGGAGATGGTCAAGATCGCGTCCTGGCCCGGCTTCATGCGCGCCACGTAGTCGGCCAGCGAAACCCAGCCCTCCGCCTTGGTCGAGCGGAACCGCGCGAGCTGCAGCAGACGTTCGCGGTTCTCGTGATCCTCGTACAACCCCTCCTTCACGACGGCGCCGAACGCATCCCAGAACGCCGTATAGTCCTTCGCGCCCTCATCACTCTTGGCGTGGGCCTCGGCGATCCGCGCCAGCTCGTCGAGGACGCGACGGACCATCGCCTTCCGGATCTTGGCGACGACGACATCCTTTTGCAGCGTCTCGCGGCTGACGTTGAGCTGTAGGTCCTCGCTGTCGACCACGCCGGCGACGAACCGGAGGTAGCGCGGCATCAGTTCGTGCAGGCGGTCGGTTATGAAGACCCGCTTGACGTAGAGCTTGATGCCGTGCCGCCGCTCCGGATCATACAGGTCGAAAGGCGCCATCGACGGCACGAACAGCAGGCCCGTATAGGCAAGCGTGCCCTCGACGGCGAAGTGCAAGCGCGTGAAGGGCTCGTCGAAGGCGTGCGCCGTGTGCCGGTAGAACTCGGTGTACTCGTCGTCGCTGATCTCGCTCCTGGGGCGGCGCCAGAGCGCGCTCGCCTTGTTGATCTGCTCGGTCTCGCCGCTCTGCGCGCCCGGCGTCTCCGCCGGGGGACCGAGCAGGATCGGGAACGCCACGTGGTCGGAATAGGTGCGGACCAGATGCCGGAGGCGATGGTCCTCGAGGAACTCCTTCGCGTCCTCCTTCAGCTTGAGGACGACGGCCGTTCCGCGTTCGACTTGGCCGTCCGCCTCCTCGATCGTGAAGCCGGAGCGGCCGTCAGAGCGCCAGACCCAGGTGCTGTCCTGGCCCGCCTTGCGCGAGAAGACCGCTATCTCATCGGCGACCATGTAGGCGGCGTAGAAGCCGACGCCGAAGCGGCCAATGAGCTGGCTGTCGGCCGTGGCGTCACCGGAGAGGGCCTCGGCGAAGCGCGCGGTGCCCGAGCGCGCGATGGTGCCGAGATTGTCCGCGATCTCCTCGCGATCCATGCCGATGCCGTCGTCGGCGACGGTCAGTGTCCCTTTTTCCTTGTCGGCGACGATCCGGATCTCCAGATCGGGTCGATCACTGAGTAGCTCCGGTCGGCTCAGGCTCTCGTAGCGGAGTTTGTCGCAGGCGTCCGACGCGTTCGAGACGAGCTCCCTCAGGAAGATTTCCCGGTGCGTGTAGAGCGAGTTGATGACGAGATCGAGGACACGGCCGACCTCGGCCGAGAAGGGCTGCAAGTCGCTCACAGGCATCGTCTCCCACGCGCCGGACGGCTTTGGTTGTCCAGCGTTCATGTTCATCGCGCCGGCAGCATGTAGGTGATGAGCGGCGGCCTGCAAGACTCGACGGCCGATGCGCGTTGGATGGCCGTGGCGCTGCGGCTGGCGACCCGCGGCCTCGGCAACGTCTGGCCGAACCCCGCGGTCGGGTGCATCCTGGTCAAGGACGGCGTCCCGGTCGGGCACGGCTGGACCAGACCCGGCGGCCGGCCGCACGCCGAGACGGAGGCGCTGCGGCACGCCGGCGCCGCCGCCGCCGACAGCACGGCGTTCGTTTCGTTGGAGCCCTGCGCCCACCACGGCAAGACACCGCCCTGCACGGACGCGTTGATCGCCAGTCGGGTCGCGCGGGTCGTCACCGCAACCGATGATCCGGATCCACGCGTCGCCGGCCGCGGCCACGCGCAGCTTCGTGCCGCCGGGATCGCCGTCACCGAGGGCGTGCTCCGCGACGAGGCCGACCATCTCAACGCCGGCTTCTTCCTGCGGATCCGCGAACGCCGTCCGCTCGTCGCGATGAAGCTCGCGCAGAGCCTCGACGGGCGCATCGCGCTGGCCAGTGGTGCAAGCCAGTGGATCACGGGGCTGGAGGCGCGCGCGCAGGGGCATCTTTTGCGCGCGGAGCACGACGCCGTTCTCGTCGGCATCGGCACGGTGCTCGCCGACGACCCGCTCTTGACCTGTCGACTGCCAGGCTTGCAGCATCGCTCTCCCGTCCGGGTGGTCGTCGACGGGCACGGTCGCCTACCGACGACGTCAGCCCTGGCGCGGACGGCGGGAGGACCACGCGTCTGGCAGTTGACGACGGCTGCTGCCGCGGCGAACGGCGAACGCGTCCGCGGGGTCGAGCGGATCGAGGTCGCCGCCGATGCGCACGGTCGGATCGACGTCGCCGCGGCGCTCCAGGCCCTAGCCGAGCGCGGCGTGACCCGCTTGCTGGTCGAGGGTGGTGCCCGCGTCGCCGGCAGTTTGATGGGCTTGGGGCTGGTCGACCGCCTCCATGTGTTCGTCGCCGGTCGCGTCATCGGCGGCGATGGTCTCGCGGCGATCGATGCGCTGGGGCTGGAGGCCCTTGCCGAAGCTCCGCGCTTCCGCCACATCCAGCAACGCGCTTGCGGGCCAGATCGCCTGCAGCTTTGGGCTCGAGCCGACTAGGGCACATGTTCACCGGCATCGTCACGCATCTGGGCCGAGTCGTCGCCGTCGAGGGCAAGCAGGATCGCCGCCTTTGGGTGGCGAGCGAGCTCGACTACGCGGCGATGCCCACAGGCGCCTCGGTCGCCCACAGCGGGGTCTGCCTCACCGTCGTCGACACGCGAGACGGCGCTCACCTGGTCGAGGCGTCGGGCGAGACGTTGGCGCGGACGACGATCGGCGGTTGGACCCCGGGCACCGCCGTGAACCTTGAAGCCTCGTTGCGGCTGGGCGACGAGCTCGGCGGTCACTTCGTGTTCGGCCATGTCGACGCGACGGCCGCCATTCGAACGGTCAACCCCCGCGGGGAGAGCTGGCAACTAGAGATCGGGTTGCCGGCGAACCTCGTGACGATGGTTGCGGTGAAGGGCTCAATCGCCGTCGACGGCATCTCGCTGACCGTCAACGAGGTTGCCGACGACGCCTTCGCGGTGACGATCATCCCGCATACGTGGCAGCATACCACGCTCGCCGAGCGCAGCCCGGGCGATCCGGTCAACCTTGAGATTGACATGCTCGCCCGCTACGTCGCCCGCCAGCTGCAAGGACGCTGAGCCCATGGTCGACAACACCGCGCCCGACGGCCGTCCGCGCGTCCTCATCGTCGAGGCTCGCTTCTACGATCACATCCAGGACCGCCTGCTCGCGGGGGCACGTGCGGCGCTGGATCACGCCGGGGCCGTCCACGAGAGCGTGGCGGTGCCCGGTGCATTGGAGATACCGACCGCGATCGCGCTTGCCGATGCCTCCGACCGCTACGATGCCTTCATCGCGCTCGGCTGCGTCATCCGCGGCGAGACCTCGCACTATGACATCGTTGCTGGCGAGAGCGCACGCGGTCTCATCGAGCTCGGCATCGACCGCGGCTGCCCGATCGGCAATGGCATCCTCACCGTCGACACCGAAGCGCAGGCGATCGCCCGTTCCGATCCTGGCGGCAAGGACAAGGGCGGCGCCGCCGCGCGGGCCGCGCTCACCTTGCTGGGCTTGGCCGAACGTTATCTCGTCGATGAGTAGGGGCCCGGGTGGCCTCGATCCGCGCCGCGCCGCCCGCTACGCGGCGGTTCAGGCGCTCTATCAGATCGATGTCACCGGCGCTGCCGCGACCGATGTGGTCGCCGAGTTCGAGCGGCATCGGCTTGACGACCTGTTCGTGCGCGACGAGACGGGCAGCCAGAGCCGCGGTGTCGACCGCGCTCTATTCCAGGACATCGTCATCGGCGCGACGGCGCGGCGCGAAGAACTCGACGCCGCCATCAGCCCGCATCTGGCCGAGGGTTGGAGCCTCGCCCGCATGGGGGTCACGGTCCGCGCCATGCTCCGCGCGGGCGCCTTCGAGCTGGATCAGCGGCCGGACACCTCCGTCGCCACCATCATCGACGAGTATGTCGAGCTGGCGCGCGGCTTCTTCGAGGGCAACGAGCCTGGCTTTGTCCACGCGGTGCTCGATCACGCGGCCCCGTCGCTGCGTCGGCCACCGCAGTCGCTGGCAGACCTCATCGAGCCCGGCTCAAGCTGAATGGCCGGGCGCGGCGAGTTCGAGCTGATCGCCCAGCTTTTCGCCCCGCTGGCGCAAGATCCGGCGGCGCTTGGCCTGACCGATGACGGCGCCGTGCTGCCACCGGGCACCGACGATCTCGTCATCGTCAAGGATGCCGTCGTGGAGGGCGTGCACTTCCTCCGCGCCGACCCGCCGGCGACGATCGCGCAAAAGGCCCTGCGCGTGAACCTCTCGGACCTTGCGGCGATGGGCGCGGAGCCGACGCACTACCTGGTCGCGCTGGTGCGGCCAAGCGGCATGGACGACGCCTGGATCGAGGCGCTGGTCGCGGGCTTCGCCGCCGACCAAGCGGCTTTCGGTGTCACGCTCCTCGGTGGCGACACCGTGGCGACGCCGGGCCCGCTCGTCTTGTCGGTGACGGCGCTCGGCCGCGTGCCGGCGGGCGCGCGCCTGCTCCGCTCCGGGGCGGGCCCGGACGAGGACGTCTGGGTCTCGGGCACGCTCGGCGACGCTGCGCTCGGGCTTGCCGTTCTCGAAGGGGCTTGGCGGCCCGACGAGGAGGCCGCGGCCGCCTTGATCCAGCGTTACCGCCTGCCGCAGCCGCGGCTCGCGCTCGGCCGAGCACTGCGCGGGCTGGCAACCGCCTGTCAGGACGTCTCCGACGGGCTCGTTCAGGATGTCGGTCACATCGCCGGGTGCTCCGGCGTTGGCATCCGTATCGACGCCAGCGTCCTGCCGCTGTCGGCAGCGGCGCAGGATGCGCCAAACCCCCACACTGCCGCGCTCGCCGGCGGTGACGACTACGAGCTGGTCTTCACGGTCCCGATCGAAGGCCGGCTCCAGGTCCGGGCTATGGCCAAGCTTGCGG
>CAYUKE010000170.1:0-7245 GCA_964445185.1 uncultured Geminicoccaceae bacterium | reverse complement strand
CGCGATGGCTCATCATGATGTTGAAGTTGAGCTCGCGGCCGAGCCCTTTCCAGAGCTGCATGGCGTGGTCGTAGATGGCGGCGCTGGCGTCGCAGAGATAGTTCGAGCGAACGATCGTCGTGTTGCGCGCGGTGTTACCGCCGCCGAGCCAGCCCTTCTCGACGATCGCGATGTTGGCGAGCCCATGCTCTTTGGCCAGGTAGTAGGCGGTGGCGCAGCCGTGGGCGCCGGCGCCGATGATGACCGCGTCGTATGCCGGCTTCGGCGTGGCGTCCCGCCAGGCCGGCTCCCAGCCGACATGACCGCGCAGACCCTCCCGGACGAGCGAGAGAAACGAGTAGCGGCGTGTCGGCATCGGCCGTCGCTTGCTCCGTGAAATCGACCCAAGACCCCTGCCTAGCGCCACTCAGAGCGCGCGCCGAGCCGTCCTTGGTGGTAGCCGCCCGCGGTGGCGGACATCGCTCCGGACGCGACGTCGTCTAGCCCGGGATCGACATCGGCTCAGCGCGCGAGGCGGCGAACGTCTTCGCGCTCGGTGCGCGGCGTGCGGCCGAAGCACTGGCGATAGCAACGCGCGAAGTGGGACGCCGACGAGAAGCCTGAGGCGACGGCGACCTGAATGACCGACATCGACGTCTGTTGCAGCAGGAGGCGCGCCCGCTGCAGGCGCAACTCCAGGTAGTAGCGCGTCGGCGTCTTACCCAGGCGCTGCTTGAACAGGCGCTCGAGCTGGCGCGGCGACAGCGCGACCGCGTGGGCGACGTCATCGAGCCCGACCGGGCTCTCGACATAGGCCTCCATGTGGGCGATGGCGGCGAGGAGCTTCGGGTGACTGATGCCGGTGCGGTACTGGATCGGCATCCGCTGCGGGTCGTGCGGATGGCGGACCGCATGATGGACCAGGAACTCCGCGACGCGCACCGCGAGGTCCTCGCCATGTTGCTGCCCGACCCAGTTGATCGTCATGTCCATCGGCGCGGTGCCGCCGGAGCTGGTGAACCGATCGCGGTCGATCTCGAACAGCGTCGCCGTGACATCGAGGTGCGGGAACGCCTCAACGAACCCCTCGATGTTCTCCCAATGCAAGGTGCAGCGGTAGTCGTCGAGAAGGCCGGCGCGGGCGAGGGCGATGGTGCCGGTGCAGACGCCGCCGAGCGCGACGCCCTTGCGCGCGAGCTCACGCAGTCGGGTCGATAGCCGGGGCTCGTTCAGATGCTCGGCACCGAGGCCGGCGCAGACGAAGAGCACACTGCCGGCCCCAGCGTCCGCGAGCCCGCCCGATGGCTCGACGACGATCCCGTTGCTGGCGGCGACCGTGTGCCCGTCAAGACTGAAGGTGCGCCAAGCGTAAAGCGCCTCGCCCGCGAGTTGATTTGCCGCCCGCAAGGGCTCGACAGTCGACGCAAACGCCATCATGGAGAAGTTTGGTAGTAGTAATACGTCGACGTTTGTCGTCAGTTTCAGCTTCTGAGATAACATCATATTACGTTTTTTGTTGGCGTGCAACGAAGCTGGCTGAGCGTATAGTGCAGATAAGCGGGGAAATGGGCGATACAGGCCATGGCCGAACCTGCTTTCCGATCGAAGTTGCCGTCCAGCTCCGAGTTTTTCCCCAGGAGCACGGCCGGCGTCGGTCATTGACCAGCTGGCCGTTCGCTAGCCAGGAGAAAGCGGTGGTCCGGCCACCGCCGAAAAAGACGCCTCATGAGAAAAAGACAGGCTTGGCGGAAATCGTCAATCCGATGTCGTTCCCAGAGTAACGCTTAGGGCCAACACTCGGCTCTCATTTGGGTCTGCGAGCCCTAGCGACGAGGCGCATGACCGCCATGACCGAGCCGACGACCGCCACGCCGACCCTGCCTGTGGCACCAGCTGCCGCTTCCCTTGCGACCCCTCGGTGGCTGGCCGGGCAGGCGCGCGCGGTCGACCAGTCCGACCGTCGCGTGCCGCTCAATCTGCGCCAGAGCGGGTCGACACCCGTCGAGATGCTGATCTCAACGCGCGTGCGGAAGTCGCCCTACTGGCATTTGTCGATGGAGGCCGGGTGCTGGCGTTGCACGGTCTACAACCGCATGTACCACCCTCGCGGCTATGTGCGCCCGGAAGACGGCGGCGCGATGCGCGAGTACGACGCCCTCGTCAACCACGTGACGATGTGGAACGTCGCCGTCGAGCGCCAGATCTGCGTCAAGGGCCCCGACGCCGAAGCCTTCGTCAACTACGTGATCACGCGCGACGCCACCAAGATCAAGCCGATGCACGGCAAGTACGTCATCCTCTGCAACGAGGACGGCGGAATCTTGAACGACCCGGTGTTGTTGCGCATCGCCGAGGACGAATTCTGGTTCTCGATCTCCGACAGCGACCTCGAATTCTGGCTGCGGGGCGTCAATGTCGGCCATCGCTTCGACGTCACGATCGGCGAGATCGACGTCGCCCCGGTGCAGATCCAAGGCCCCAAGTCCGAAGCGCTAATGGTCGACCTCTTCGGCGAGGCCGTCCGGGAAATCCCCTACTACGGTCTGATGCGCGGCCAGGTCGCCGGCCGCGAGGTAATCATCTCGCAGACCGGGTTCACCGGTGAAAAGGGTTACGAGATTTATCTCTACGATGCCACGCTCTACGCTGAGGACCTCTGGTACACAGTCCTCGAAGCGGGGCAGCCGCATGATCTGATGGTGATCGCCCCGGCACATCATCGACGGATCGCCGCCGGCATCCTGTCGTGGGGGCAGGACGTCGACAGCGAAACGCTGCCCTTCCAATGCAACCTCGCCTACCAAGTGCCGCGAAAGAAGACCGCCGATTACATTGGCAAGGCGCGTCTCGAGGAGGTCCGCGCCCAAATCGAGGCCGGCCACCCGCCGTTCCGCCTGAAAGTGGTCGGCCTCGTGCTCGGCGGAAAGCCGATCACCGACTACGCGCCTGATTTCTGGCTCGTCTCGGAGACGGCAGACGGCGACCCGGTGGGCTACGTCACCTCGCCCTGGTTCTCGCCCGAGCTGAACACAAACATCGCGCTCGCCTTCGTTGAGATCGGCCTCACCGCGGTCGGCACCGAGCTGCAGGTTTGGTTGCCCGAGGCCTATGCTGAGAGAGCCGGCGAGCCCGCGGCGGCGCGGGTCGTCGATGTTCCGTTCCGGCCCTCGGTCAACCCCAACGCCCGCGAAATCGCCCGGGCAGAGGGGCGGGACGCCGCCTACTGAGCGGGCGCGGTTCGCCGGTCGGTCGCGTGCGATGGACATCGTCGCCCCTGTCGACGCCGCGGACTTGTCCGAGGTCCGCGCGGCGCTGCTCGGAACGCTGTCGTTCGAGGCGACACCGAAGCAGCTAGGCGCTAACCCGGTGTTCGTCGCGTCCGTGCCACGCGGAGCCCAGGTCTATCTGCCGGCGCTGCCGTCGGTCAGCGAGTCGTCGCGCGTCGACGCGGCGCGAGAGCTGGTTGGCGCCGGTCTCCGGCCGGTACCGCACCTCGCGGCGCGCCGGCTCGCCAGCCGTGCCGAGGCGTCCGACCGGCTGGTCCGCTGGCGCGAGGCTGGCATCGACACGCTCCTGCTGATCGCCGGCGACCCGACGACGCCGGCAGGGCCGTTCCGCCATAGCCTTGACCTGCTGGCCACCGGCCTGCTCGAGCGGGCGGGCTTCGCGCGGGTCGCGATCGCGGGACACCCCGAGGGGCATCCGGCCGCCGATGGCGTCACGTTGCTGGCGGCCCTTCGCGAGAAGGCGGCTTACGCCCGGGCAACCGGCACGGAGATGTGGATCGTCACGCAGTTCGCGTTCGACGCCGCGCCGATCGCCGCTTTCGATGCGCGTCTTCGCGCCGAAGGGCTGGCGCTGCCGATCCGCGTTGGCCTGCCGGGGCCGGCGACCCCGCGCACGCTGATGGCCTACGCCTGGCAGTGCGGCGTTGCCGTCTCGGCCCGCGTTCTGGCTAGGCGGCCCGAGGTGGCGCGCCTCGCCGGCCGCTGGCGCCCGGACGGGCTGGTCGACGCCCTCGCCGCGCACGTCGCCGCCGACCGATCGAGCCTGATCGAAGGGCTGCACCTCTTTCCGTTCGGCGGCCTCGGGGCCGCTCTCGAATGGCGCGGCGCGGCGTCCCTTTGCGGCTCCGGGGAACCAACGTGGTCGCTGTAGTCACGGACGACCGACCCCGCGCAGGGGCGCAACCAGCCCAACCATCAGCTCGGGAGTGACGACATGAGGGATCAGGCGCGGGTCGTGGTCATCGGCGGCGGCGCCGTCGGCGTCTCGACGCTCTACCACCTGGCCAAGAAGGGCTGGTCGGACGTCGTCCTGCTCGAGCGCAAGGAGTTGACGTCTGGGTCCACGTGGCACGCCGCGGGCCTGCTGCCTTTGTTCAACATGAGCTACTCGGTCGGGCAGATTCACAAGTACTCCGTGCGCCTCTACGGCGACTTGGAAACCGAGACCGGGCAGGACGTTGGGCTGCGCCGCTGCTCCAACATCCGCCTGGCGACGACCCGTGACCGGATGGACGAGTACCGCCAGTACGCCAGCGTCGCGGAGACGATCGGCGTCCGCGTCGAGTTCCTCACGCCGACCCAGGTTCAAGAGATCTGGCCGTTCGCGGTCACCGACGGGCTCATCGGCGCGATCCGTCACCCCGAGGACGGCTACATCCAGCCGGCCGACCTCACCCAGGCGCTCGCTGCGGGCGCCCGCCAGCTCGGCGCGGAGATCCAGCGCCAGACGCGCGTTACCGCCATTCGCCGGTCACCTGGCGGGGAGTGGATCGTCGTCACCGACCGCGGCGAGATCCGCTGCGAGCACGTGGTCTCGGCGACGGGCAACTTCGCCCGACGCACAGGCGCCATGGTCGGTCTCGATATCCCTGTGATGCCGGTCGAGCACCAATTCATCGTCACGGAACCGCACCCCGAGATCAGCGCCCGGCGTGAGCGCGGTGAGCCGGAGCTCGGCGTGCTCCGGGAGAGCGACGGCTCGTGGTACATGCGCGAGGAGAACGGCGGGCTTCTGCTCGGGCCTTATGAGGTCGGCGCTCCGGCTTGCTACGTCGACGGGCCCGATGAAGCCAGCGAGTACGAGCTGTTCCAAGAGGATCTCGATCGCCTGGCGCCGCACGTGGAGAGCGCGATCCACCGCGTGCCGATCTTCGGCGAGCTCGGCATCAAGCGGGTTTACAACGGCGCGATCGCCTACACGCCCGACGGCAGCCCAATCGTGGGTCCGGCCTGGGGCGTTCCCAACTTCTGGCTGAACGAGGGCCACAGCTTTGGGATAACAGCCGCTGGTGGCGCCGGCTGGCAGCTCGCCGAGTGGATCGTCGAGGGCGAGCCGACGATCGACATGCTCGGCGTCGATCCGCGACGCTTCGGCGACTACGCATCGAAGGCCTACCTGAAGGCCAAGAACGAGGAGGCCTACGCCAACGTCTTCACGGTTCACTATCCGGACGAGGAGCGGCCGGCCGGGCGCCCGCTGCGCACCGCGCCCTGCTACGAGCGAATGAAGTCGCTCGGCGCCGTCTTCGGCCAGAAGTTCGGCTGGGAACGGCCGAACTGGTTCGCGCCGGCCGGCGTGCCGCCCGAGGACGACTGGTCGTTTCGGCGGTCGGCGTGGTTCGAGCACGTCGGCGCGGAATGCCGCAACGTCGCCGAGAATGTGGGCCTGCTCGACATGACGGCGTTTGCCAAGGCACGCATCTCCGGCCCCGGCGCGTTGGCCTTCCTCGACCGGCTCGTGGCCAACCGGCTGCCCGGCCGTGTCGGGCGTATCGGCTTGGTCCACGCCTTGACGACGCGCGGCGGCGTGCACTCGGAGTTCACGATCTTCCGCGAGGCCGAGGACAGCTTCTATCTCGTCTCGGCCGGCGCGCTGCAGCGGCTCGACCATGACTTCCTGCGTCGCCACCTGCCTGGCGACGGGTCGGTTGTCATGGAAAATCTGACGACAGCAATGGGCGTACTCGTCGTCGCCGGGCCCAACAGCCGACAGCTCCTGGAGCGCGTCTGCGGCGCCGAGCTCTCGAACGAGGCCTTCCCGTGGCTTTCTGGGCAGGACACGACCATCGGCTTGGCGCCCACGCGCCTGCTGCGCGTCAACTTCGTCGGTGAGCTCGGCTGGGAGATCCACCACGGCATCGAGTATCAGAACCACATCTTCGACGCGTTAATGGAGGCGGGCGCCGATCTGGGGCTCAAGCCGTTCGGCATCCGCGCCATGGACTCGCTGCGAGTCGAGAAGTCCTACCGGATGATCGGCACCGAGCTGTCGATCGAGTACGCGGCCTATGAATCAGGTCTCGATCGCTTCATTCGGCCCGACAAGGGCGACTTCATTGGCAGAGAGGCGCTGTTGGCCTGGCGTGAGCGCGGTTTCGCCAATGCCTTCACCACCCTCGAGGTGACCGGTCGCAACGACGCCGATCCGCTCGGCAACAACCCGATCTACCTCGACGGCGCGCTCGTCGGGCGCGCGACGAGCGGGAATTTCGGCTTCCGCGTTGGCAAGTCACTGGCGCTGGCGATGGTGCGGCCCGATGTCGCCGAACTCGGAACGCAGCTCGCCATGGACGTGCTCGGCACCTCCTGCGTCGCCACCGTCCTCGGCGAGAGCCCCTTCGATCCGGAGAACGCGCGCCTGCGGGCGTGACTTGGAGACCAGCGGCGGGCGGTCCCGACGAGCGCGACCACCTGGCCGTACCGCTCACTCGTTCGCGGGTCCGCCCTGGACGGGCGGTGCGGTGCCGCCGAACCGCCGGCTGAGGGGTGCCAGGAGGCGGCGGCGGAGACGCTTGTAGGCGGGTATCTGGCCGAGGATCGTGAGCACGATCACGGCCAGCAGCAGCGCTGCCACCGGCCGCGTGACGAAGGGCTCGAGGCTGCCGTCCGAGACCATCAGCGCGCGCCGTAGGTTTTCGTCCGCCATCGGCCCCAGGATGACGCCGATGACCAGCGGCGAGATCGGATACTCCATTTCCCCGAGCACATAGGCGGCAAAGCCGACCAGCACCATCAGGTAGAGATTGAAGATGTTCAGCCCCAGTGAATAGGAGCCGAGCACGCAGAGCACGGCGACCACGGGTAGGAACAGGCTCGGCGGGACACGCAGGATCTTCACCACCTGGCGGGCGAGGAGGATTCCGTTGATCCACATCGCCAGCGAGGCCAGCAGCATGATCGCGACGACCGACACGATGAAGCCCGGCCGCTCGAAGGTGATCATTGGCCCCGGGTTGACGCCGTGGAGCATGAGCGCGCC
>CAYUKE010000169.1:0-7283 GCA_964445185.1 uncultured Geminicoccaceae bacterium | reverse complement strand
ATCTGGCCGACGACGGAGCCGTCAGCCGTGGCTGGCTCGGTGTCGGCATCCAGCCGCTTGACGATGCTCTCGCCAACGCCTTCGAGCTGGCGTCGACCGACGGGAGCCTGGTCACGCGCGTTGAGACGGCGAGCCCGGCCGAGCGTGCGGGCCTCGCCACCGGCGACGTCATCATCGCGGTCGATGGCGAGAGCGTCGTTGACCCGGCGTCGCTAAGTCGTCGCGTAGCGGCGATCGATCCGGGCACCGCGACAGCGCTCACCGTGCTGCGCGACGGCCGCGAAACGGCCATCGAGGTGACCGTCGGCGAGCGGCCGCTGCCGGGCGCTGTCGCCGCCCGGGCGCCGGCTCCCGAAGAGCTGACGTCGCCGACCCTTGGCCTGACTCTGGCGTCGCTCGCGGGTGCCGAGGGCGTCGGGGTCGCCGCTGTCGAGCCTGGCAGCCCCGCCGCGTCCGCCGGCATTCAGGCCGGTGACGTGGTCGTCCAGGTCGGCGAGCGCCGCGTCACGTCGCCGACCGAGGTGGTGGACGAGGTCCGCGCCGCCGCCGAGGTTGGGCAGGACAGCGTGCTCATGCTGGTCCGTCGCGAGGACATCCAGCGGTTCACCGCAGTCCCGCTCTCCGTTTCCTAAGGTCCACCGATATCGGGCCCCCGCCACGCTCGCGCGGGCGGGGCCGCACGTCGCCCTTCGCGCCTTTCAGCGGCTTCGCTAACCTCCGCCAGGGCTGGTCCGTGGAGGTGGGTGGTGCTCCGGTTTTATCGCGCGATCTGGCACGTCACCGGTCGGCGCCAGCTTCTTCTCATCGGCTTGTCGCTGCTCGTCGCCGCGATCGCAGCCGCCCCGCTCAAGTTCCAGCAGGACATCATCAACAACCTCGTGGCTGACGGCGACAAGGCGCTGCTGGTCGCGCTTTGCTCCGGCTTTCTGGGCGTCGTCGCGCTGAGTGCCGGGCTGAAGTTCGCGCTGAACTTCTCCGTCGCCGCCGTCGGTGAATCGGTGATTCGCCTGATCCGCGGTCGCGTTTACGAGCGGGTGGTGACCGACACGCGCGACCAGAACGCACCGTCGATGCACCGTGGCACGTTGGTGACGATGGTCTCCGCCGAGGCCGAGGGGGTGGGGGCGTTCGCAGGCTCGGCCTTCGCCGCGCCTCTGGTTCAAGTCGGCACGCTGATGAGCGTCGTCGCGTTCATCACCGCCAATCAGCCACAACTCGGTCTGATCGCGTTGGCAGTCATCGTCCCGCAGGCGATCATCGTCGTCGCCATCCAGGCGCGCATCAACGCCAAGGTCCGCGAACGGACGCGCCTGCTTCGCGATGCTACCGATCGCGTGTCGATGAGCGACCTGCGCCGGGTCGAGGCGGAGGTCGTGGCAGATTTCGACGCGATCCTCGTCACACGCCGGCAGACCTTTGCGCTCAAGCTTTCGGTGAAGTTCCTGTTGAGCGTGATCAGCGCCTGCGGCACGGCAGGGGTCTTGCTGCTCGGCGGCTGGCTGGTCATCGACGGGCGCGCCGATGCCGGGATCGTCGTCGCGAGCCTCACCGGCCTGACGCGCCTCGAGGGACCGTGGCGCGAGCTCATCGCCTTCTATCGCCAGGCGAGCGCCATGCGCGTCGGCTACGACATGATCGTCGCCCAATTCACCGACGCGGCAGCGAGCCGATGAGCCCGCCCGATGCAAGCGGGCGCGGCGCGATTCCGCGCCTGGGTGAGCGTCGGTCTTGACGTTGGGGGCGACGACGGCGGCCGCCAACCTGCGCGGCATGGCCTTCATGGCCGTTGCTGCCTTCGGCATTGCGCTGGTGATGCTGCTGGTTCGGGTCACGGCGGAGGCCGGGCTGCACCCGGTGATGATCGCCTTCTTGCGCAACGTCGTCGGTTTGGCGGTCTTGGTCCCCTTGGCGCTTCGCGCCGGGCCGGCAAGCTTCCGGACCGAGCGCGTGGGGTTGCACGCGGCTCGGGGCGCGCTTCAGACGGGCGCCATGCTCGGCTGGTTCTATGGCATCACGACCACAAGCATGGCCACCGTGGCGGCGCTCGGCTTCACGGCGCCGCTGTTCGCTACCCTGTTGGCGATCGTGATCCTGCGCGAGAACGTCGGCCCGCGCAGATGGCTTGCGCTTGGCTTCGGTTTTGCGGGAACGCTGATCATCCTGAGGCCCGGGCTCGACGTCGTGTCGCCGGGCGCGCTGTCGGTGGTTGCGTCCGCCTGCTGTTGGGCGGGGGTGATGATCACGCTGAGGGTTCTCGGCCGGACCGAAACGAGCATCACGTCGACGCTCTACGCCGGCTTCTTCCTCGTTCCGTTCACGTTCGTGCCCGCGCTCTTCTTTTGGTCGTGGCCGACGTGGGAGCAGCTCGGCTGGGTGATCGCGGTCGGCGTTGCCGCGAGCGGCGTGCAGCTCGTGGTCGCCGAGGCGTTCAAGTCGGGCGAAGCGGCGGCCATCCTGCCGCTCGACTTCACCAAGCTCTTGTGGGGTGCCGCGTTGGGCTTCGTCGTCTTTGCTGAGCTGCCGGACCTCGCCACGCTGGGCGGTGGCACGCTGATCTTCGCCGCAGTTCTCTATGTCGCGTATCGTGAGCGCCAGCGAACAGCGACGGTCCCCGGTGGCGCGGTCTGACGCGCCGCTCGCCTCAATGTCGCCGCGACCCGCCGACGCCGATCGAGACGTTGCTGCCGACGCCGAAACCGACGCCCACACCGACGCCGCGGTCGCTGGAGACGCCGATACCGATTTGCGGGTCGCGCAGCACGGGCTCTCGATAGGCACGAACCTCGGGCTCGTCGGTCGCCGCAGCCCCCGTTTCCAGCGCATCGCAGCTCGGCCGGTCGCCGGCGCGGCACTCGGCTGCGAGGCGCTCCTCGACCGTGGTTGGTGCGGCGCAGGCGCCGAGCACCATGACGAGCACGAGAACCGGGCGGGTACGGCGAGGGAACACAGGCGTCGCCTTTCGTCGATGCGGCAGATCTGGCCGAAGAAGGCCACAACCGCATGTGCCCGGCAAGGTTGCCGCGTGCGCTGCGACGAGGACCTTGGCACATGAGCGCGCCGGCTCGGGATCATGCGCCGTCCTGGTATGCGGCGACTGCCGACATCAAGCCGCCGCTACCGTCCCTCGAGGGCGGCGTGCGCGCCGACGTCGCCGTTGTCGGTGGCGGCTTCACCGGGCTGTCGGCCGCGCTCCATCTCGCGGAGGCGGGTGCTCGGGTGGTGCTGCTCGAAGCGAACCGCCTCGGTTGGGGGGCGTCGGGTCGCAACGGTGGCCAGCTCGTGACCGGGCAGCGTCGCGATCAGGACGAGATCGAGCGCGCCTACGGCCGAGATGTGGCGCTGCGGCTGTTCGCGCTCGCCGAGGAAGCGAAGGCGCTGGTCCACGCGCTCCGGCATCGCCACGGCATCGATTGTGAGTGGCGCTCAGGTTACCTGTTCGCTGTCCGCAGCAACGGCGCCGCGCGCTCGCTACGCCGCTACGTCGATCATCTAAACACTGTCTACGACTACGCCTGTGCGCGGTTCGTCGACGCGGCCGCGGTGGGCGAGATGGTTGCCAGCCCCCGCTTTCGCGGTGGCTTCGTCGATTCCGGCGCCGGTCACCTCCATCCGCTGAAGCTCGCGCTCGGCCTCGCCGATGCTGCGCGCGCCGCCGGCGCCCGTCTGCACGAGGGCAGCCACGTTCGTAGCATCGCCGAGCGTGCCGACGGCGTGCGGCTTACGACCGGCCGCGGACATGTGGATGCAGACCATGTGCTTCTCGCCGGCAACGGCTACCTCGCCAACTTGGAGGCCCGGGTTGAGCGCCGAGTGATGCCGATCGAGAGCTACATGGTGGCGACCGAGCCGCTCGGTCCGCTCGCCGTGCGCCGCCTGATCCGCGACGACATCTGCGTCACCGACGACCAGTTCGCCGTCAACTACTTCCGGACCAGCGGTGACCACCGGCTGCTCTTCGGTGGCGGCGAGACCTACGGCTATCGGACGACGAGCAACATTGCCGCGGTCGTCCGGCCGCCGCTGGAGGACGTCTTTCCGAGCTTGCGCGGCGTGTGCATCGACTACGCCTGGAGCGGGCGCGTCGCGATCACGCGCAGCCGGCTACCCTACCTGCGCCGGCTGGGGCCTCGGCTCCTGGCTGCCGGCGGCTATTCGGGGCAGGGGGTGGCTCTGGCAGTGCTCGCCGGCAAGCTGATGGCGACCGCGGTTCGCACCGAGGACGCAGGCTTCGCCATCTTCGCCCGCCTGCCGCACCCGCCGTTTCCCGGCGGCCGCGCGGGCGGTCGGCCGCTCCTGGCACTTGTTCTCACCTGGCTTGCGCTCAGAGATCGTCTCAGCTGGTGAGGTTCGGCGCGCTCAGAGCGGGACGATGTCGAACCGTGTGATCGTCGCATCCGCCGTGTCGTACACGCATTCGAAGCGGAACGGCTCCCAGCTGCTCTCCGCGCCATAATAGCGACCCGAGCCGGCCACCCGAACGTTGCCATCTTCGGCGGGGAACTCGGTCAGGCTGGCGTCGTCCGCCTGGATCCGCTGGACGCCGCCGACGTGCTGGGGAACCTGGCTGAAGATGGCGATCGTGCATGCACTGGCGTGCGCTGTACCGAGATCCGCGGGCTGGCCACCCGCCGGTATTGTTGCCGTCGGCATCGGCGGCGGCGGTGGGATGGTGCGCGCGCCGGCGTCGCCAGGCGGCGGAGTTGTGGCGCAGGCCCCGACAAGCGCGAGGCTGCACAAAGCGATCATTGGACGAAGCATCACGGTCTCCAGCCGGCCGAGAGTCGTCGCGGACCGCACCGGCGGCCGCGGCAAGGTCATCGGCTCTTGCCACGCTTGTCGCAACCTACCATGT
Source organism: uncultured Geminicoccaceae bacterium (assembly GCA_964445185.1). Taxonomy (GTDB): domain Bacteria; phylum Pseudomonadota; class Alphaproteobacteria; order Geminicoccales; family Geminicoccaceae; genus JAAAPF01. The sequence continues at coordinate 2,431 of CAYUKE010000169.1, read as the reverse complement.
TCCGGCGCCGAAACCACGGCCGCCCGGAGGGTCGCGTGCGCGTTCTCGTCGCGTCTCTAACTGCTGTCGTTACCCTTGCCGCCGCCGACCTCGCCGCGGCCGCCGACAGCCAGGGCCGCTTCGCCGGGCATGGCTGGGCCGTAGCCCGCTGTTCGGAGCTTCTGGAGACGCTCCGGTCTGACGAGGCCGACATCGACCGCGCCAACTTCGTCGGTTGGGTGGCCGGCTACTTGAGCGCAGCCAACGTCTACAAGGACGACACCTTCGATCTGGCGCCACTGTCGCCGCCGGAGATTCTCGCCAACGCCGTGGCGGAACAGTGCGTCGCCAACCAGGATGCGGCTGTCGTGCAGGTCATGGTCGCCCTGGCCCGACAGCTGGAAGATCAGCGGCTTCGCTCGAGCGAGCCGATCCTGACCCTGGAACACGACGGCCAGTCCGTTCGCATCCATCGCGAGATCTTGAGGCGCACGCAGGAGGGTCTGAGGCAGCTCGGCCACTACGGAGGCGCTGTGGACGGCGCCTTCGGGCCGCAGACCCGGGAGGCGCTGACAAGCTATCAGGAGCAGGCGGACTTGCCGACGACAGGGCTGCCCGATCAGCGGACGCTGCTCGCGCTGTTCTTCAACGTTGTCGAGCCGCCCGAAGGCAACGGCGATGGATGACCTCAGCCGCCCGCTCGCGACGCCGCTCTTCCTTTTTGGCACGCTGATGGATGTCGACGTGCTCGCCCGCGTGCTCGACCGCGCGGTCGGGGCGGCCGAACTCGAGCCCGCCATCCTCTGGGGCTACCGCCGGCATGCTCTGATCGGCGAGCCCTATCCGGTGCTCCGCCCGCATGCCGATTGCCACGTCCAGGGCCGCCTGTTTCAGCCGGCAAGCATCGACGAGCGACTTCGATTGGACCACTTCGAGAGCGGCGAGTATGAGCCGCAGGCGGTGGCCGTGCAGGCCGGCGCACGAATGGTTGCGGCGCTTTTCTACCACGACCTCGACGGCGTCTTCGAGGTCAGCGAGGCCGACTGGTCGCTGCACCACTTCCGCACGGTCGAGAAGCCCCAGTACCTGCAAGCCTGCGAGTACTGGATGGCCGACTATGTCGGTATCGACTAGCCGGCCCGATACTCGGCGCGAGACCCACCTTCGCGAACGGTTGCTGTGGTCAGCCCGCGCCAAGCGGCCTTGACCCACGCCGTCACATAGAGCGAGCGCTCGAGGCGGCCGCGCGCCATCGCGGCCTCCAACGTCTCCGGCGTCAGCGGCAAGGTGACCTTGGTCTGCGGTTCCATCTGCTGTTCCTCTAGCTGCGCTCCATCAACGCGACACAGGGTAACCTTCAACTGCGATTCCTGAAGTAACGTGCTTTGCACAAGATCTGTGCCGTGGTGGAATAGATGGCATGGACCGCGTGGCCGCTGCTGAGCTGTTCGTCGAGGTCGTCGATGCCGGCGGCTTTTCCGCCGCGGCGCGTCGCCTTGGCCGCACGCCATCGGCGGTGAGCAAGGCCGTTGCCGCCTTCGAGGGCCGGCTCGGGGTTCGGCTGCTGCAGCGGACGACACGCCGCCTAAGCCTCACCGCCGAGGGACAGGAGTTCTACGAGCGGTCCCGTGTTGCCTTGGCCGAGCTCGAGGCGGCGCAACGGGCAGTCGCGGACAGTGCCAAGACCCTGCGGGGCCGGCTTCGCGTCAGCGTGCCCATCCACTTCTGCCACTACCAGCTCGTCCAGATGCTGCCCGACTTTGCGGCGCGCCATCCGGAGATCCAGATCGACCTCGACGTCACCGACCGCGCCGTCGACCTGGTCGCCGAAGGGATCGACGTCGCGGTCAGGATCGGCAGCACCAGCGACGATCTATCCCTCGTACGGCGGCGGCTCGCGCCGAACCACCGCGTGCTGTGCGCCAGTCCTGCCTACTTGGAGCGGCGCGGTCGGCCGCAGACGCCGGCGGAACTCCGCTTCCACGATTGCCTAGGCTTCACCGGCAATGAAGGCCTTAACCGCTGGCCCTTCGCGACGCCGGAGGGAACGGTCGAGCACCGGGTCGAAGGCTCGCTGCTAGCGAACAACGGCCAGACGCTGATGACGTTGGCCCTCGCCGGGCTGGGCATCGCGCGGCTCAGCGCCTTCATGACCGAGCCGGCTATTCGCCGCGGCGAGCTCGTTGCGCTGTTTCGCGACGAGGCGCGCGAGGCCAGCCCGGACATTTTCATTCTCTATCCGCATCGCCGCCATCTGTCGGCCAAGGTGCGAGCCTTCATCGACGCGCTCGTCGCCCATTTCCAACCTGTGCCGCCCTGGGAACGCGCCGACTGAGCGGGCTGTCAGGCCGACAGGGCCGTCGGCACGGGCGCGCCCGAACGGGGGGCCACCGCCGCGGCCGCGTCGCGCAGCAGTGCGCTGCCAGCGTCGGCGCGCCGCATGCCGTCGCTC
>CAYUKE010000168.1:0-7323 GCA_964445185.1 uncultured Geminicoccaceae bacterium | reverse complement strand
GACCATGACCGAGTGATCGATGACGAGGTCGCAGGGGCTCAGGGGATTGATAAGCTTCGGATCGCCGCCGAGGTCGAGCATCGCTTGACGCATCGCCGCCAGATCAACGACCGCCGGAACGCCAGTGAAATCCTGCATCAAGACGCGGGCTGGTCGGTACGCAATCTCGGTGTCGGACCGGCGCTCGTCGACCCAAGCCACCATCGCCTTGACATGGTCCGTCGTGACACTGCGGCCGTCCTCGTAGCGCAGCAGGTTCTCGAGCAGGACCCGCAGCGAAAACGGCAGGCGATCGACGGCGCCGATCTGCTTCGCCGCCTCGGGCAGCGAGAAGTAGTCGTAAGACAAGTCGCCGACCTGCAGCGTTCGGCGCACACCTAGCGTATCGGAACCCGTGACGGCCACGATGCTCTCCCAGCGTTGCGAGGCCGGCCGACGGCGGTGCGCCGCGCGACGGTCGGCATTGATCCCCAGTCAGTCGCCCGCGGTCTCCTCGGCGAGCCGCAGGCTTGTGATTCTCCGTTCCGCGATCGCCGCACGCGTTCGCAGGATCACCACGGTAACGAAGTAGAACTTGAAGGCCAGCGCCAACGTCAACAGCGGCCACAGCATCGAGCCGTGAATCGTCGGGCCGTCCAGGCGGATGACGCTCGAGGGTTGATGCAGGGTGTTCCACCAATCCACCGAGAACTTGATGATCGGCAGATTGACCGAGCCGACCAGCGCCAAGATGGCCGCGGCACGCGCGCCGCGGGCGGGCTCGTCGAACGCGTCGTGCAACGCGCTGTAGCCCAAATACAGAAAGAAGAGGATCAACATCGAGGTCAGCCGGGCGTCCCAGACCCACCACGTCCCCCACATCGGCTTGCCCCAGATCGCGCCGGTCAACAGTGCGAGGAAGCAGAACACGGCGCCGACGGGTGCGGCAGCTCGCCCGTAGATGTCGGCGAGCGGATGACGCCAGACGACAGAGAAAACCGCCGCTATGGCAAGCGTCAGGTAGACGAACAGAGCGAGCCACGCCGCCGGCACATGCACGTAGATGATGCGGAACGCGTCGCCTTGCTGATAGTCCTCAGGCGCCGCCAGCAATCCACCCCACAAGCCGACGGCAAAGAGAAGGATCGTGCCTGCCAGCGCATAGGGATAGATCCCGTCGGCAAGTCTTTGAAACCGGAGCGGATTGGCAAACCAGTGCATAGGCGCTGTATACGTACGCATCTTGGGCTTTCCGAGGGGGCCCACCGCCGCACTTAGGTCGCGGCGGGCCGAACATCGAACCGGGCCAGCAGCAGCACCGCGCCGGCGAGCAACGCGGCAAGAAGCGTCAACATGGTGGGGATCGCCTCGAGCCCGGCCAAGTCGGCCAGTGCACCGCCCAGGCTCGGAACAGCGACCGCGCCGAGCATCGCGGCGCCGACCTGCAGGCCGACCATCTGGTTCGTCGTTCGCGCGTCGAACCGCCGGGCGGTCAAGGTCATGAGCATGGGAAAGATCGGCGCTGCCGCGAAGCCGAGGAGCACAAGACCAATGAGGCCGAGGAAACCAGGCGCAAGGCCGAACAGGAGCGCACCGATGAGCATGCCGAGGCTGCCGAGCGCCGCGAGGCGGCCGGCGCCGACGATGTCGGCGACAATGCCGAAGACCGCGCGCCCGATGCACAGGCTCCACCAATAGGCCGCCGTCCATAGCCCGGCGGTCGTCGGCGACAGGCTGCGCGCCTCGTTGAGGATGGCAAAGCTCCACTGCCCAGCCCCGACCTCGACGCCGGTGTAGACGAAGAAGACGAAGACATGGGCACCCGCCCGCGGGCCGAACGCCTTACCACGAGAGCGCGATAGCGACGGAGACTCGCTGTCGCCCCAGCGCGCGGCTGTCACCGCGAAGGTCGTCGCCAGTAGGCCAAGGATCAGGGCCAGCGAGGCGTAGCCGACCGCAAAGCCGGCACCCGCGGCGAAAGTCGCCGTCATGATCAGCGGCCCGATCGCCGCGCCGAGACCGTAGGCCGCGTGCAGCCAGTTCATGCCCCGTGGGGAGAAGCGACGCGCGGCATAGGCGTTCAAAGCGGCGTCGATGGCGCCGGAGCCCAGGCCGATGACGAGCGCGCCGACGAGCAGAGCCGGAATTCCCGGCGCGAGCGCGATGCCGACCGTGCCCACGGCGCAGGCGGCCGTGCTCAGCGCCAGTGTCAAGCCGACACCCGCTCGACTCACCAGCCAGTCGACCGCGACGCTGGAGGCGATGTACCCGGCCGCCGCGGCGCCAAGCAGGAGCCCCATCCCGCTCTGGGGCAACGCGAAGACGGCGCGCATATCGGGCCAGGCCACGCCGAGCGCCGCGTCCGGCAGGCCGAGACTGACGAAGGCGAGGCAGGCGAGCGCGAATAGCAAGAGCTTGCCCGTCTATTCCAGCGCGAGGCGGAGCGCGGCACCGGTGGCGATGGGTGCGAGGGCGAGCGCGCCGAGAAGCATCGCGCCAAGGATCATCAGCTGCACCGACGCCCCTAGCCCACTCAACCAACCATCGATCGCCGAGACGCCGAAGACCAGCACCGGGATCTGCAGCGGCAGGACGATAAGCGCCAGCAGTAGACCACCGCGGCGACTATGCACGAGCAGCGCCGCACCGATACCACCGATGAGCGTCAAGGTCGGGGTGCCGAGCAGCAAGACCAGGGGTACCGCCGCATACGCCTCGGGCGGGAGATCCAGCAGCAAGCAGACGAGCGGCGAGAACAGCACTAAGAGAGCGCCGCTCGTCAGCCAGTGAGCTGCCGCCTTCACGACCGCGACCAGCTCGAGCGGCACGTCGACGGTTGCCAACAGGTCGAGCGTGCCGTCCGCCGCATCTGCGGCGTAGAGCCGCTCCAAGGTCAGCGTGATGGCGAACAGCGCCAACACCCAGATCAGTCCGACGCCGATCCGCTCCAAGATGACGGGCCCCGGCCCGACGCCAAGCGGAAAGAGAGACAGCGCTAGCAGAAAGAAGGTGAGCCCCTGCACCATCTCGCCGCCGGAGCGAAGGGCGAGCCGGACCTCGTGCGCGAACAGCGCCAAGGCCCCGCTCAAGATACCATCTCCAGGAGTGTCGCATCGGCGATCGCGATGTCGCCATGCGTCGCGGCAACGACGCAGCCTCCCATCGTGCGATGCCCCGCGATCAGTCCCTCCAGACGCGCGCGGTTGTTGGCGTCGAGGCCGACGGCCGGCTCGTCGAGCAGCCAGATCGGCCGGCGAACCGAAGCAAGGCGGGCGAGCGTCAGCCGGCGGCGCTGCCCGGACGACAGGTGCCGTGCCGGCGCCTCCCGCAACCGCGCCAACGCAAAAGCCGCTAGGCCGGCCTGCACGTCGCCGCCACCGAGGACCGCGGTGACGAAACCGAGGTTCTCCTCGACGGTGAGTGCCGGCTTCAGCGGGTCGGCATGGCCGACGTAGTGCACGACGTTCGGCTCGAGCGAAGGACGGTCGCCGGCGGCAGCGGGGAGAAGCCCGGCGAGCACGCGCAACAGGGTCGACTTGCCACTGCCGTTAGCGCCGCGAAGCAAGAGGGCGCCGCCCGGCGGCACGCTGAACGCGAGGTCGCGAAAGACGAGCCGGCCGGCGCGGCGGCAGGCGAGCCCATCAACGCTGATCCCGAGGGCCCAGGCCGCGCCATCGGCCTCAGCCACGTCGGTCGTCGATCACCTTGCCGTCGTCGGGAAGGCTGCCCGTCGGAACCAGCTCGACGTCGCCCCGTAGGGACGTCATCTCGCGAATGCTCTCGAGCAGCGCTGTGTCGAGCCCGTCGGCAGCACTCGCCTCAACCATCAAGCGGATGTGATCCGCGCCGTTCGCCGTCTCGAGGACGAGCCGGCCGCGAGCGAGGTGATGGCGCTCGAGTATGGCGACCACTTCGTGCAGGTGGACGACGCGCCCGCCGACCGCAGCCGACTCGTCGACCCGGCCGAGCCAGCCACGGATACGCCGGTTTGTGCGACCACAGGAACTGGTTCCCGAGAGGAAACTCGACAGGTCGCCAGTTGCGAAGCGGATCAATGGGTAGTCAGGGTTGAACGTCGTTACCAGCACCTCGCCCACCTCGCCGGCAGCCACTGCCTCACCACTACCCGGTCGCACGACCTCAACGATGACCGCCTCATCGACAATGAGGCCGTCGCGGGCGACGCTCTCATAGGCGACGAGCCCAAGATCAGGCGTCGCGTAGCACTGGAACGCCTCGATCCCGCGGTCGGCGAAGGTGGTGACGTCTGCCTCAGTTGTCGCCTCGACCGCCAACAGCGCGCGCTTCAGGCAACCCGCGTCGATGTTCTCGGCCGCCGCCGCTTCGAGCAGGTGCAGCAATGATGGCGCCCGACCAGTGAAGCCAACCGGCCGCAATCGCTTGAGAACCTCAAGCTGACGGTGCGCGGCCGCGTCACCCACCGGGATAACCGGACAGCCGAGCAGTCTTGCGCCGCCCTCGATCATCATGCCGGCCGGCGTCAAATGATGGGAGAAGCCGTTGTGGACGAGGTCACCGGTGCGGAAGCCCGCGGCGAACAGCGCGCGGGCGAAGCGCCAATAGTCGGTGCGAACGCTCTCGGGCTGGGCGATCGGCCCCGGCGAGAGGAACACGCGAGCGAGGCGGTCCAGCGGGGTCGCCGCGAGCCCGCCCAAAGGTGGGGCAGCTTGTTGGGCCTCAGCGAGCGACGACTGTCGGAGAACCGGCAGCGCCGCAAGCGCCTCCGGTGAGCTGACGGCCGAAGCATCGACGCCGGCGAGATGCGCCGCGATGCCCGGGGCGTTGTCCATGGCGTGACGGACGAGTCCCGGTAACGCCGTAAACATCTGAGCCAGGCGTTGTTCAGGATCGCGCACCTCCTGACGATCGTAGAACTCGCCACCCTGCTCGACCATCTGGCCTCCCCTGCCATGCTGCGGTGCCGAACAGACCGACTATAACCAAGGTTTGCCACGTTTGTAGCTCTTCATCTAAAGAAAGCCGCATTGGCCGTCGCAGCACGCGCAAGAGTAGAGCGATCCGCACGAAAAAGAGCGCTTTATCAGGATGGCGAGGGGCGTACAGCCTGCCAAAAGCTTGGCCGACACGCGGAAAAGTTGATCAACGCACGACGTCGCTGCCTTGGTGGCCAGCGCGGCGGCAGTTAACCGCCGACTTCGCAGCGCCTAAGAGTCACGCTCGCGGTCTCGGCGTAGCGCCCCGCGGAGGCCTCGATCAACGGACGAACGACGTCATGCATCGGCGGAAGCCATGGTGACGCCGATCGCCAGCCGGCACCGTCCCACTCCTGGATGAAGATCGGCCCGCCACCCTCATGGTCGGCGCAAGAGAGCGTGATCGGCTGGATAAGCCCGGCGAGGCCCAGCTCAGCTAAGCGCGGCGCGCTCAGGTCGAGAGCCTCGAAGCCGTCGCGGACCTCTTCCCCGGTGAGTGGACGCACGCCGTGCAGAGCCTGGGCTCGGCGGATCGCCTCGGTGACGATCGCGGCGTTGACGACGCCCCGATTGTAGAGCACGCCGCCGACGTCGCTGCGCTCGCCGGCGCCGCGGCCGGCGTCGTAGAGCACCTCCAAGATATCCTGGTGAACGTCGAAGTCGGCACCCGAGCCGTGGAAGTTGGCGGCCCGATAGCCTTGGGCGGATGCGCCGGCCGCCGCTACATCGACCTCAGCTGCCGCCCAGGGGTTGCCGATGATCCGATTGACGGGGTAGCCGGCCGCCGCGGCCTCGCGCAGCGCTGTTGCGTTCATGACGCCCCACCCCCAAAGCAAGACCCAGTCGGGCCGATCGCGCTCGGCGATGTTGACCCACGTGGTCTTCTGCTCGAGGCCGGGGTGTGCGACCGGGAAGCGTAGCAGGGCGAAGCTCAGGTCTTCGCTCAGCGCCTCCAGCGTGCGGATTGGTTCTCGTCCGTAGGGGCTGTCATGGTGGACGAGCGCGAGCGTCTTGTCGGCCAAATCGCCGCCCTCGGCATCCGCGATGTAGGCGACCATGGCGCTCGCCTGCGACCAGTAGGTGGCCGGTAGCGGGAAGACGTAGGGAAAGACCGCGCCGTCGGCAGCGTCGCTTCGTCCGTGGCCGAGCGTGAGCAGGGGAATGCGGTCCGCAGTGGCCCGCTCGACGAGCGCGTAGGCGATACCGGTCGAGAACGGCGAAAAGACGGCGGCACCCGTCGCGCCCCGGTCCTTCAAGCGTTCGTAGCAGGCGATACCTTTCTCGGGGTCGTAGGCGGTATCGCACTCCTCGACCAGGATGCGCACGCCGCCGATGCCCCCATCGCGCTCGTTGATCAGATTGAAATAGTCGAGCTGGCCGTTCGCCAGCGGGACCCCGTTGGGGGCGTAAGCGCCCGTGCGATAAACGAGGAGCGGCACGAACTGCTCGGCCGCCGCGGCGATTCCTGCCGACGTCGCAAGCCACAACGCCAGCACCGACGCCAGACGGCCACGAAAACCTAGACGCAAGACACCCTCCCCGATCGCGACCGCGGGCCTCAACGCCTGCGAGCAAGAGCGACGCTAGCAGGCGCGTGATCACGGACAAACGAGCCGCAGCGTCGCGACAGATGCTCACGTTCGCGCCAGCGGCGCATCGACGAGCCGCCGGCGGCCATCCGATTTTCGTTGACATGTGCATGACGCGTACGCACGGACGCATCAACGAGAGAGGAATGATGAAGCGGGAACTGATTGGCGCGGTCATGGCCGCGACCCTGCTCGCCACGCCGGCGGCGGCCTTGACGCTGCGCGTGACGGTCGAAGGCATCGCCCCGGTCGAGGCGGGGCTCGTCCATGTGGCGCTGTTCGAGAGTGCCGAGGGTTTCGCCCAGCGCGCCGACGGCATTGTCGCCGCCCGCACGGCGGATGCCGACGACGCGGCCGTCACCGTGGAGTTCGCCGATCTCAAAGCCGGACGGTACGCCGTGACCGCGTTCCACGACGCCAATGCCAACGACACGTTCGATCAGGCGCTGGGCGTCATCCCGCTCGAAGGCGTCGCGCTGAGCAACAACCCCAAGCTGCTGCCCGTTCCGACGTTCGAGGATATCGCGATCGACGTCGCCGTCGACAGCGAGGTCCGCATGCGGTTCCGCTACCTCGGCGGCTGACCGCCGCCCCTCATCGCGGCGCCCCGTTGGCTTCCCGCAGCGCCCTGATCTCCGCGCGCAGCGCCTTGAGCTCACCCATGACCTGCTCATGGTCGATGTCGTGCTTGCGCTCGTCCACGTCGTGGCTCTCCTGCATGGCGTTGACGATTATGGCGATGAACAGGTTCAGCACGGCGAAGGTCGTCAGCAGGATGAAAGGGACGAAGAAGGCCCAGG
>CAYUKE010000167.1:2349-7368 GCA_964445185.1 uncultured Geminicoccaceae bacterium | reverse complement strand
GACCGAAGCGCCGCGGCGGCGCTGGTGCGCCACGGCCGCGCGCAGCATCAACGCTGGCCCGTGCACCCCACGCTTTCGGAAAACGCGGCGCTGCTCGACGCTGTCGACCCCGAGCGCGTGATCGCTGCGTTCTGCGATCCAGCTCTCTATCCCGAGCTGGGGCGTCAGCTCGGCCGACGGGTCGTCGCGGAGAGCGAGGTTCCCCTGTGACACGACGCTGGCGACGGCTCGTCTTCTTGCGCCACGGCCAGACGGCCTGGAACGCGGAGGAACGGGTCACCGGCCAGGCCGACGTGCCACTGAACCGCACCGGCGTGCGGCAGGCGTTGCACGCTCGGCGGGTGCTCGCCGAGTTGCCGATCACCAGCCTCTGGTCCAGCCCGCTCCGCCGCTGTCGCCAGACGGCGCGGCTTTCTATCGGCGCGCCGTGTAAGGTGCCGTTCCACGTGTTGCCCGCATTGGCGGAACGCGACTGGGGCCCATTCGAAGGTCAGCCCCTCGCGACACGACCGCGGTTTGAGGCGGACGTCAGCGGAGCCGAGCGCTTGGCGACGTTCGAGGCCAGGATCTGCGGCGCCCTCGACCAGATCGACGACGACGGTCTACCGCTCATCGTCGCCCACTCCGGCGCTTTTCGCATCCTCCGGCGGCAACTCGGCTTGACGGGCGTGGACGGCCCCATCGGCAATGCCCTGCCGGTCCGCGTCAGTGTCGAGACTCGGAGCGTCGAGGTGCTTGAGGCGCCCGGGCCGCGCGACTGACGCCTGCCATCTGGACGCCCTCTCCTGCGAAGGCGCTTACGTGCCCGCGCTGCGAAAGGGCAGATACTCTTCCAGCATCGTCAACTCCGCGCGCACTTGCTGCCGTTCCCGTTCGAGGAACTGCTCGACCGGCGTCCGCAATGCGGCATCACGGATCCGGTGCGCGGAATAGGTGAGCACGGGCGCATAGCCACGCTGCAGCTTGTGCTCGCCCTGTGCACCCGCTTCCACCCGCGTGAGCCCCCAGCGCAACGCGAGCTCGATCGCCTGATAGTAGCAAAGCTCGAAGTGAAGGAACTTGTAGTCGTCGAGCGCGCCCCAAAGCCGGCCGTAGAGCGTGTCGCCGCCGATCAGGTGCATCGCGCCGGCAACGCAGCGTTCGCCAGCGTAAGCGAGGCCCAGGACCAGCGCTTCGCCCGAACTCTCGGCCAAGCGGCGGAAGAAGTCCCGATGCAGGTACGCGTTGCCCCAGACGCGCTTGTCGATCGTCGCGCGGTAGAACGGGTAGAACGCGTCCATGTCGTCGGCGGTAATCGTCGCACCGCGGTGGGTGACGATGCGCAGCCCGCTCGCCTCGACCTGGCGGCGCTCCTTGCGGATGGACTTGCGCTTGCTGCTCTTGAGCGCCGCAAGGAAGCCCTCGAAGTCGCCATAGCTCTGATCGGTCCAGTGATACTGGATGCCAAGCCGAACGGCCCAGCCCGCCGCCTCGAACAGGTCCGCTTCCTCGGCCGTGCAGAAGGTCACGTGGGCGGAGGAAACGCCGAGCTGGGCCGCAGCGGCCTCCAGGCCCGCGACCAGTAGCCGCTTCGCCTCGGGCGTCTCGGCGAGGAGACGCGGCCCGGTCACCGGCGTGAACGGCACCGCGATCTGCAGCTTCGGATAGTAGCTGCCGCCGGCGTTCTCGTAGGCGCGCGCCCAGCCCTGGTCGAAGACGTACTCGCCCATGGAGTGGGACTTGACGTAGCCGGGCACGATCCCGGTGGGCACCGTCGGGTCGCCGAGCACCAGCGGTACTGCCGCCCAGCCGGTCTCTGGCACCGCCGATCCCGATTCTTCGAGCGCGCTCAGATAGCCGTGGCGCACGAAGGGATTGTCGATCGGCGCCAGCGCATCCCAACCGTCGCGGGAAACGCCGCAGATGCCGCGGGCGAGCCGAAGTTCCGTCGCGGTCTCGCTCACGCGACCTCGAACGTCGCGTCAACCTCGACCGCGGCGCCGAGCGGCAGGCTCGGCGCACCGACCGCGAACCTGGCGTGCCGCCCAGCCTCGCCAAGCGCCAGAACGAGCAGGTCCGAGGCGCCGTTCACGACCTTGGGGTGGTCGACGAAATCGGGCGGCGCGTTGACGAAGCCCTGCACCTTCAAGGTGCGCTTGATCCGCGCGAGATCGCCGTCGAGCGCCGCCTTCGCCTGCGCCAGGATGTTGATCGCGCAGAGCTGTGCGGCCGCCTCGCCACCGGCAAGATCGAGGTCAATGCCCACCTTGCCGGCAAAGGCGACGTTGCCGTCGCGCAAAGGCAGCTGCCCGGCGACGAAGAGGAGTCCTGCGCCGATCGCGGCGGGGACGTAGTTGGCTGCCGGTGCTGGCGCGTCGGGCAGCGAGATGCCTGCGGCACTGAGCCGTGCCTCGATCTCGGACATGCGGGTCCTCCTTGGCCTTAGCTGGCAGCTAGGTTACCCGACGGCGCCGTAAAGCGGCAGACGCGCGCAACGCGGGTCTGCAAGTTCAGGGAGAGACGATCTTGAGCAAGACGCCACCCGAGGTGCCGCGACCGGCTCTGGTCCTCGGCTTTGCCGGCCTTCTGCCGTTCGTGCTGCCGGGGCTCGCGATCTGGGTGACGCCGCCTTGGATCGCTGGCGTCTTGCACACGGTGATCATCGCCTACGGGCTGGTCATCGCGAGCTTCTTGGCCGGCGTACAGTGGGGGTTCGGCAGCGTGGCGACGCTCGAGGACGGCCGACGCTGGCGCGTGCTCGGCCTGGCGGTGGTCCCGACGCTGATCGCCTGGGCGAGCGCGTTCACGCCCTTTCCCTGGCCCTACGCCTTCCTGCTCGTCGCCTTCGCCATGGTGCTGCGCTACGACCTGAAGCTCGTCGACGATGGCCTCGCGCCCGCCTGGTACCCGCAGCTTCGCTTCCCGCTGACCGCCGCGGTCGCCGTCGCGCTCATCTCGGCGCTGCTGCACGGGGCCCTCGTGCGCTGAACGGGCCCCGCTCAGGCAACCTTGAGCCGCCGCTGCAACTCGCTCGACGAGGTCGTGTATTGGAAGCGCAGCTTGTCGCCCGGCCGCGCGAAGCGAAAGGCGCCGTGCGCGGCGAGAGCCGCCTCGTGGAAGCCCGACAGGATCAGCTTCAGCTTGCCGGGATAGGTGTTGATGTCGCCGATGGCGAAGACGCCGGGCGTGGACGTCTCGAACTTCTCGGTGTCGACCTTAACGAGCTTGCCGTTCTCAAGGTCGAGCTGCCAGTCGAGGATCGGTCCGAGCCGCATGTCGAGACCGAAGAACGGCAGCAGCCGGTCGCAGGGCAACGTTTCGACGCCCTCAGCGTTCTTCACGTCGACACCGACGAGGTCGCCGCCCTCGGCCCGCAGCGCCGCCAACTCGCCGAGGACGAAGCGCATCCGACCGGCATCAACCGCCGCCATCACTTCCGCCACCGACGCAGGAGCGGCGCGGAACTTGTCGCGTCGGTGGACGAGCGTCAGGCTCCGCGAGATGTCGAGCAGGCTCAAGACCCAGTCGATCGCGCTGTCACCGCCGCCAACGACGACGATGTCACGGTCGCGGAATGTCTCCTTTCTGCGAACGGCGTAGAAGACGGAGCGGTCCTCAAGGGCAGCCAGGCCTTCGAGCTTCGGCTTGCGTGGCACGAAGCTGCCGCAGCCGGCAGCGATGACCACGGCCGCCGCGTCGACCTCTAAGCCGTCATCGGTCGTCACATGGAAGCGTCCGTCGTCGTTGCGCGCCAGCGTCATCACCCGCTGACCCAGCCGGTAGATGGGCTCGAAAGGGGCCGCTTGCTCGACCAAGCGATCGGTGAGTTCTTGTCCGCTGACGACGGGCAATCCCGGAATGTCGTAGATCGGCTTCTCGGGATAGAGTTCCGCACACTGGCCGCCGGGCTTGGTCAGGCTGTCGACGACGACCGCCTGCAGCCCCAATAGCCCGAGTTCGAACACGGCGAAGATGCCGACGGGACCGGCGCCGACGATGACCACGTCGGTCGACAGCGTTTCGGCCATGGCGTGCGTTCCTCCTTCGCTCGTCGACGTCCAAGCGGCGGCCGGCAACGCTTGCCTCCAGTTGCCGACGTCCAACTTTCTCCATGTCTAGCCGCCAGAGGTAGCCTATGTCCCTGACCGAGACCATTGCGACCACATCGTCGGTGTTTGCCACCTTCGCCCGCATGGGCCGCGGAATCTACACCCGCCCGGCCGCGCGCAAGCCCGCAGCTCTGCTGGAGCTCTACGAGTTCGAGCCTTGCCCCTACTGTCGGCTTGTTAGGGAAGCGCTGACCGAACTCGATCTCGACGCGATGATCTATCCGTGCCCGAAAGGCGGAAGCCGCTTTCGACCTCGCGTCCGGGAGCTCGGTGGGAAGACCCAGTTCCCGTACCTCGTCGACCCGAACAGCGGCCGCTCGATGTACGAATCGGCGGATATCATCGCCTATCTGTTCGAGGCGTACGGCGAGCGTCCCCTACCCCTTGCCTGGCGACCGCACACACTCAACACGGTGTCGTCGGGGGTGGCCACGGCGTTTCGGGCCGGCGCCGGCGGCCGGTCGCGCCCGTCGACGGCGCCCGCGGAGCCCTTGGAGCTGTATTCGATCGAGAGCAGCCCGTTCGCCCGGCTCGTCCGCGAAGCGCTGTGCGAGCTGGAGCTCCCCTACCGACTTCGCAACATGGGGCGGACGCAGCTACGCGAAAGCGTGCCCCCGGCCATTCGCGAGCGGGTGAACCTGGAGATCGAACCGACGACCGAGAACCGCCTCCGTCTGCTGGAAAAGACCGGCCGCGTCATGGTCCCCTACCTGGTGGATCCCAACACCGGCACCGAGCTGTTCGAATCGGGCGCCATCATGACCTATCTCCACGACACTTACGGCGCGTAGATGGAACCATGAGGATGCGCGTGTTTCTCTTCATCGCGGGCGGCATCGGCCTCACGCTCATCGGTGGCTATGCCGCCTATCTGGCCTACGGGCGCAGCATCGAGGTCTGGGCCTACACCGTTGTCGAGCGCGACGGCGCC
>CAYUKE010000167.1:0-2249 GCA_964445185.1 uncultured Geminicoccaceae bacterium | reverse complement strand
GACGGCGCCGCGCCGAATGGCGGCAGTCCGCTTCAGCGGTGCCTGGCAGGACGAGCGCATGCAGGACAACGAGGCAGCCCTGCGCGCTTGGCTTGTCGAACGCGGCCTCGTCGCCACGTCGCCCCCGACCTACGCGTACTACAACGATCCCTTCACGCCCGGCTTTTTGCGGCGCAATGAGGTCCTGATCGCCGTCGCGCCCGGATAAGTCGAAAGGAACGAGCGGGTCTGATTGTTAGCGGCGCCGTCCTGGCGGCGTGTCAGCCCTCACTAACATCATCCACGTCGACTTGGCCGGTCAGGCCGCGGCGGATATGCGACCACGAAAGGCCAACACCGAGGATGGTCGCGACACCGAGGAGAAGGATCCAGGTCACCCCGGTGCCACTTCCCAAGCCCAGCCAGCCGAAGTCGACCAGGACCCAGACGATGCCGCCAACGAGTGCAGCGACCAGCATGATGCCCAACCAACCGATCGCCCGCACCGTCGCGCGAACGTAGATCACGTAGAGGATCAGTAGGATCACGCCGACCAGCACCTTGACCGACGTCGCCGCGCTACCGCGCAGCGCCCACTCCACATAGGAGTGACCCGTCGGGTTGAAGGTCGCCAGAACGAGGCCGATGGCGAACAGCCATCGCCACAGAAAGTCGCCGAAGTCGAAGCCGCGCGCGGCCATGGTGTCGAAGTCTCCCGCCTGCCGCCGGTGGACTAGACGCTCAAGCCGCCGCCGCCAAGCCCAGGATCGACCGTGCCTCCGCGGCGGTAGCGGGGCGCCTTCCATACTCGGCGCAGAGGTCAACGACGCGGGCGACGAGCGCCGCGTTCGAAGGCGCCAGGGTCGCCCGGTCGAGCCGGACATTGTCCTCGAGCCCCGTCCGGCAATGCCCACCGAGTTCGAGCGACCACCGGTTCAAGGTGAGCTGATGCTTGCCGATCCCGGCGCCGGTCCACGTCGCGTCGGGCGCGAGCCGTCGCAGCGTCTCGACGAGAAACGCGAAGCTCGGCCGATCAACCGGCAGCGCGTTCTTCACGCCCATCACGAACTGGACGTGCAAGGGGCCCGTGATCCGCCCGTCGGCGGCCATGGCGACGGCGCTGAACAGCATCGCCAGATCGAAGATCTCGATCTCGGGCTTGATCGCGTGCGTGCGCATCTCGTCGGCCAGCCAGTCGATCAGCTCCGGGCTGTTCTCGTAGACGCGCGTGGGGAAATTGCAGGACCCCGTTGTCAGGGACGCCATGTCGGGGCCGAGCGGTAGCATCGCGCCCCGCTCGCGGCCCGTGCCCGAACGGCTGCCGGTCGAGACCTGCACGATCATACCCGGGCAGTGCCGGCGCAGCTCTTCCAGCAGGCGGGCGAACCGTTCGGGGGCAGAGGTGGGCTGGCCGTTGTCGGTGCGGACGTGGCAGTGGGCGAGCGCCGCACCCGCCTCGTACGCCGCATGGGTGCTTTCCACCTGTTCCGTAACGGTGATCGGCACCGCCGGGTTTTCCGCCTTGGTCGTTACGGAACCGGTGATCGCGACGGTGATGATGCAGGGTGTGGAAGCAATCATGCGATCGTTGGGCGCGGCCGGGCCCGGGGCCGCGCAGCTCGCGCCACACGGCCCCGAGAGCGACGCATCGGCGGGCGGATGGCCGCGAGCGCCCCGCTCAGATGCTGCCCTCGATCATCTCTTCGGCGAGAATGCGCTTGGCCTGCCGCGTCGCCACGTTGGCGCGGGGTACACCGCCGTAGACCGCGACGTGGAGCAGCATCTCCCGGATCTCCTCGGGCGTGCAGCCGTTGTTGCGGGCACCGCGAAGGTGCATGCCAAACTCTTCCTCTTCGCCCAAGGTCGCCGCGATTGCGAGCGTGATCAGCGAGCGCGTGCGACGGTCGAGGCCTTCGCGGGCCCAGACGTCGGCCCAGACCGTCTCGGTCACGAACTTCTGGTAGTCGGCGTCGAAATCATGGGTCTGCTCGGTCTTGCGGTCGACGTAAGCGTTGCCGAGGACCGCACGGCGGACCTCCGTGCCCTTGTCGAAGCGATTGTCGGCCATGCGCACCTCCCGTGGTGACCGCGGACGCCGGCGGGCGAGCCGAAGCGCCGCCGTCCGCACCTCGTATTCAAGAAGCATGGACGACCGCAGCGCAAAAGAGAACCGCTCTCTTCGCCATAGAGCCAACCGCCGCGCGCCTGGACGCGCTCGCGCGAGTTCGCGATAAGGTCTCGACAACGATGGCGAGCGTTCATGCCTGCAC
>CAYUKE010000166.1:0-7368 GCA_964445185.1 uncultured Geminicoccaceae bacterium | reverse complement strand
GAGCAATCGCCGTGCCGGCTCGACGGGAGCCGCTTCGGCGCGACGGCGCCGTCGGCTGCCGTTTCCGGTCCGGCGTCGGTGCGCTTGGCCTAGGCCGCCTTAAGTTGGCGTTCCGAAGCGAGTGGCTGGCGTTACCTTAGTTCTCCG
Organism: uncultured Geminicoccaceae bacterium; assembly: GCA_964445185.1. GTDB lineage: Bacteria > Pseudomonadota > Alphaproteobacteria > Geminicoccales > Geminicoccaceae > JAAAPF01. The sequence goes on along the minus strand of CAYUKE010000166.1, from coordinate 7,221 downwards.
AGCCAGGCCCTGCTTTTGCCCCGGTTTTCAAGCGGTGGGGCCGAGCCTAAGACTGCCATGGTCACGGGCGGGCGGCCCGGCGGAGGATGCCCCCATGCAGACCGTCTTCATCACCGGCGCCAGCCGCGGCATCGGCCATGCCACTGCCAAGTACTTCGTCGAGCATGGCTGGCGTGCGATCACCTGCTCCCGGGACGTGGTGCCCGAAGGCTGCCCTGTCCGCGCCGAGCACCAACACATCACGGCCGACCTGCGCAAGCGCGAGAATCTCGGCTTTGCCGCAGCCGAACTCAATCGCCTGCTCGACGGCGAGCCACTGCATGCGCTCGTCAACAACGCTGGCTACTCTCCCAAGGGCGAGGACGGCGCTCGACTTGGTTGCCTCGACGGCGACCTCTCGGTCTGGGATGAGGTCTTCGCGATCAACTTCTTCGCCGCGGTGTACTTCTCGCGCGCGCTGGTGAAGGCGCTCGCCCGGTGCCAGGGCGCCATCGTCAACATCACCTCGATCGCCGGTAACCGGGTCCACCCGTTTGCCGGGTCCGCCTACAGCACGTCAAAGGCAGCGCTTTGGGGCCTCACGCGCGAATTGGCGGCCGACCTCGCCACCCAGGGCATTCGCGTCAACGCGGTCTGCCCCGGTGAGATCAACACGGCAATCCTCTCGCCAGGCACGGAAAAGCTGGTCGAGAAAATCCCTCTCCGACGCCTCGGGTCGCCGGACGAGGTCGCCGCGGTGATCCATTACCTCTGCAGCCCCGGCAGTTCCTACATCACCGGCGCCGAGATCCCGGTGAACGGCGGCCAGGACGTCTACTGAGGCTGCCCAAAGGCCTGCAGGTTCCGTTGCATAGGCGTCGGCATTGCGGCTCGGATAGTCAGGCGGGCGCGGAGGCAACGAGCGCTGCGCGATGGCCTTGCTTCATCCGGTACATGGCACGGTCGGCTTGGCGGTAGGCGTCGCCCAGCGACGGGTGGGCCCCCGCGAACGGCGCCACGCCACAGCTTGCTCTAATCTCCAGCGTCAGACCACCCAGCCTAATCGGCGCCTCGATCGCGTGTATGATCCAATCGATGCGCTGCGGTGACGTGTGTGCGCCCATCAGCAAGAGGGCGAACTCGTCCCCACCGAGGCGCGCCACTGTATCCGCTGCGCGGACCGCGTGCCGCAGCCGCCGGGCCACGATCACCAAAACGCGGTCGCCGATGTCGTGGCCGTGCTCGTCGTTGATGCGCTTGAAATCGTCGAGATCAACCAGCAGCAGGAGACCCGTCTCGGCCGGCGCCGCGTCCCCTCGCAAGCGCTGTAGCGCCTCGTCAAGCGCGCGGCGGTTGGCCAGTCCGGTCAGCGGGTCGGTGTTGGCAAGGGTGCGGGCCCGCTGTTCGGCCTCGTGCGCATCGGTCACGTCCTCGTGCCGAATGCCGGCGCCGCGAAAACTCGGCTCGGCGATCCGCCAAACCCTGACCTCGTACCACAACACACGGCCGTCGACCCGGCGGGAGTAAACGGTGCGGTAGGTGCGGACGTCTCGCTGCAGGACGACCGAAATGGCGTGGCCGATACGCTCCGCTTCCGGGCAACCGCGTTTCGCTGCCGCCGTACAGTCTCGCCAATAGTTGGTACTGGCGCCGTGGCCGCTCGGGTACGGCGCTCCAGCCCGCCACTCGTTGTTGGCCGCGACGATCACACCTGCCCGATCGATGATGGCAGCAGATCCGGGCAACTGCTCAAAAAACGCCGACAAGACGTTTGCTGGCACTAAGCCGGCGCTTATCGCGGGAGCAGGCTCTTCGTCGACACAGGCAGCTGAAAGCACGGCACGGTTCCCCCCAAGGAATGCGGCGGCCAGGCGCTTCCTTAAACGCTATATAGTACTTTCGTGGGCTTGGTCATGCAAGCACTGCTTCGGCGCCAACGTCACCTAACTGCTCAGCCATGAGCGGACGGAACCGAGCGTATCAGCAGCATCAGGGGATTTGTCCCGGCGCCAGCGGAGGATCCGCGGAAACCGGACAGCGATACCTGCCTTGTGGCGCGTTGAACGCTGAATGCCCTCGAAGGCGATCTCAAACACCTGCACGGGCGGCACGGAGCGCACAGGTCCAAACCGCTCGACCGTATGGCGGCGTATCCAGCGGTCGAGTTCCTGGATCTCCCGGTCGTCGAGACCTGAGTAGGCCTTGGCGAAGGGCACCAACTGATCCTCCTCCCACACCGCAAAGGTGTAGTCGGTAAACAGATTGGCCCGCCGGCCGCTGCCTGCTTGAGCATAGACGAGGACGGCATCAACGGTGAGTGGCTCGACCTTCCACTTCCACCAGTCACCACGACGCCGACCGACGCGGTAGGGCGCGGACCAGCGCTTTAGCATCAAGCCCTCGACGCGACGGGTCCGCGCTTCGGCGCGGTGTTGCGCGAGCTCGTCCCAGGTCTCGGCAACGACCATCGGCGAACAAACCAGCGCCTCGCGGCTGCCCGCGAGCAAATCGACCAGCGCCGCGCGCCGTTCCGCTTGCGTCCGGGCGCGCACGTCCGCACCTGCATGCTCCAATAGGTCGTAGGCGAGAAAGCGAACGGGCGCCTCGGCCAAGACCCTGGCCGTGAGCTTGCGGCGACCTATCCGCTTCTGCAGTGCCGCGAAGGGCAACACGCCCGTGCCGTCCCAGGCGAGAATCTCGCCATCGAGCACCGTGCCCTCGGGCAAATCAAGCCCGCCGCGCTCGATCTCGGGAAAGCGGTCGGTGACCAGCTCCTCGCCGCGCGACCAGAGGTGAACCGCACCGCCGCGCCTGATGAGCTGACCGCGGATTCCGTCCCACTTCCACTCCACGAGCCAGTCCGCGAGCGGACCGAGCAACGCCGGATCACCCTCGAGCTGTGATGCCAGAAAGAACGGATAGGGTCGGCTCGCGTCGGCCCCGTCGTCATCGGCGCTCACCAGCGCGGCATAGGCCGACGCGGTCGGGCGCCAGGTGCCCATGAGCCGGTGACTTACCACCGCAGGGTCGAGACCGCTCACCTTGGCGACCGCGCGGACGACGAGACCACGAGAGACGCCGACGCGAAGCCCGCCCGTGAGGAGCTTGTTGAGGACAAACCGCTGCTCGCGATCCAAGCTCTGCCAATGGGCCTGGACCGTCGCGCGCTGCTGATCGGGCTCGAGGTCGCGGAGCGGCAGGATCCGGGCGTCCATCCACGCCGCGAGGCCTGCCTCAGCGGGCGCGGCACCGGTGGGGGCATCGAGCACCAGAGCGACCGTCTCGGCGGTGTCGCCGACGGCGGCGTAGCTCTCGTCGACGATCCAGTCGGGCAGGCCGGTCAACTCTTGAGCCCAAGCGCGCAGCGTCCGCGAGCTGATGAAGCGCTTGAGCCGCTCGCCGGCGAGGAAGTGGATGGCCCAGGCGGCGTCCGCCGCCGGTGCCCCGTCGAGATAGGCGACGATCGCGTCGATCTTGGCGTTGGTCTTCGCCGTCGAGTCGAGGGCCGCGTAGAGAGCGGCAAAGCGCTTCATCCGTCTTCGCTCTCGCCCTCGAACAGCGTCTCGATGCGCCACGCGTCGAGGCCAGCTTCTTCGCGCAGGTAGCGCGCCAGGGTGTCGGCGTAGCCGTGGGTGCACAAAACGGTGCGAGCGCCGGTCTCGCGGACGGTCCGCAGCACGTCGGGCCAATCGACGTGGTCGGAAAGCACGAAGCCCCGATCGTAGCCGCGCCGCCGACGCTGGCCACGAACCCGCATCCAGCCGGAGACGAACGCCGTCGCGGGGTCGGCGAACCGGCGCATCCACGTGGTGGCGCCGGCCGACGGTGGCGCTAGCACGAGTTCGCCGCGAAAGCGCTCGCCGCTCGGCGCAGCGCTGACCGGCATCGTCGGCGCCAGGCTGACACCGGCCTCGCGATAGGCTTCGACCATGGCGACGAGCGCGCCGTGGAGCATGACCGGACGATCAACGCGCGCCCCGATCTCTGCCAACAGTCGCTGCGCCTTGCCGAGCGCGTAGCAAAACAGAACGGAGGTCCGCCCAGCGGCCGCGTTGCGGTCCCACCAAGCCAGAATGTCGGCGACGACCAGAGGGCCAGGGTCCCATCGATAGATGGGCAGCGCGAACGTCGCCTCCGTCACGAAGCCGTCGCACGGCACCAGCTCGAAGCCGGCGCAGCTCGGATCGTCCTCGCGCTTGTAGTCGCCTGAGACCACCCAAACCTCGCCGTCGACTTCAACGCGGACCTGCGCGGAGCCGAGCACATGGCCGGCCGGGTGCAGCGAGACCAGGGCGTCATTCAGGCGGAACCGCTCCCCGTAGTCGTGGGAGGTTAGCGGCAGGTCCCCGCCGAGGCGGCGGCGTAGCACACCCTCGCCGGCACGGGCCGCATGATAACCGCCATGCCCGGGACGGGCATGGTCGCTGTGGCCATGGGTGATGACGGCGCGGGGAACCGGTCGCCACGGATCGACATGGAAGTCGCCGGCCGGGCAGTAGAGACCGGCCGACGTCAGCGTAAGGACCCGATCGGGTTGCGTCAGCATGGCGCTAGGGTGGCGCGTCTCGCCAACGCGGCAAGCCCATTACCTTGGCATCGCCTGCCGGCGCCGTTACCACGCCTACGAATGCCACTGAAGCGAGCGCGAGCCTTGATCGAAGAGACTGCCGAGCTCTTCCGCGAAGATGCCTATCTGCGCGAGGCGGACGCTGTGGTTGTGGCGGCGGGCGTCGAAGGCGTCGTCCTCGACCGCACGCCCTTCTACGCCGCTGCCGGTGGTCAGCCAGGTGACATCGGCAGCCTGATCAACTCGGATGGCGTCGCGGCTACGATCACGGACACGATCTACGACGCGAACCGCCACCTCCGGCACCTGCCGGCCGACACCAATGCCCTGCCCGAGGTCGGCACCCGCGTGCGGGCCGTGCTCGATTGGCCTCGTCGGCACCGGCTGATGCGCGTGCACAGCTGTATGCACCTCCTCTGCCAGGCCGTGGGCGAGCCGGTGACCGGCTGCCAGGTCGCCGCCGATAAGGGCCGGATGGACTTTGCCCTAAGCGGCGACGTCCCTGCAAAGGAGACGTTGACCGAGCGCATCAACGCGTGGATAGCCGCCGACCACGCGATCCGCCACTTCTGGATCGAAGCAGCGGAGTTGGATGAGCGGCCCGACCTTGTTCGAACAATGTTGGTTCGCCCGCCGCGCACAGGCGGCCGCGTGCGGCTCGTCGAGATCGAGGGGATCGATCTACAGGCGTGCGGCGGCACCCATGTCGCGCGAACCAGCGAGATCGGCGCCGTCGAGGTCGTGAAGAGCGAGAGCAAGGGAAAGCAGAACCGGCGGTTCACCGTCGAGCTTCGCGACGCGTGATCGGGTTTTGACCGCCTCTTAACCCTGACCGCTTAGCCTTCGGGGGTCATTCGCCCCGGAGATCGTCGCGATGCAGCCCCGCCACGTCCGCTATGTTTGGCAGCCCGGCAGCCGCGGTCTCGAGCAGCCCGCTGTCCTGGCCGATTGGCTTGACCGGCATCAGGATCCCCACGGCGGCCCAACCGTGGCCCTGATCGATGCACGTGGTGACGCCGATCCCTTGACCTGCGCCACGACCTTCGACGCGAAAGCCGTCGTCGGCGATCGAGTAGGCGACGGCGAGCTGTCAAAGACGATGCGCTTGGCCGCCGACGACCTCGTCACCCTCGGCGACACCCCGCCAGCGGTATGGCAACGCCGGTTGATCGCCCTCTCCGGTCTTGCCCTGCTCCGGCGCACGCTCACCGGGCGCCGGGCTGCGGCCGCCACGCTCTTCAACCGCGCGCGCGACGTCACGCCACCGGATCCGCGCCGCGCTTGCGTGCTCTTCCTCGGCGCACCGGGTCCGCACAAGCTCGCGGTGGTCGATGCGCTCCTCGGGTGGAGCACGGCGACGTACGCGGAGACAGTGCCGCACGCGCGGCGGCATCTCGAATGCGGCAGCTACGCCGCCGTCGTCCTGACCGACTGCTGCGATGCGGAGCGGCTGCGGTCGGACCTCACGCCGCTCAAGACGATCGCCGGGCCAGGAACACCATCGTTCGTCGTCATGCGTGGGGCCGGTGCCGGCTTTACCGCCGAGGAGGCGTATGCGCTGGGCGCGGACGAGGTGCTGGAACCATCCCTGCCGCGCGACCTGATCCAGCTTCGCCTGAGCAGCACCATGCACCAAGCGAAGCTGCGCCTCGCGCTACGCGAAGAGCGTGTCTTTGCCCACGCGCTCGATCCGGTGTCGCAGTGCCTCGGCCACAGCGCCTTCCATGCCTGCGTCGCGCAAGCGCTGCAGGTCCCGACACCGCACGCCGCATTGCTCGCCATCGCCCTCGATGGCCTGGACGAGATCAACCGCGCTTGTGGGTTTGCCGCCGGCGACCGCGCACTCGCCGCGGCCGGGCAGGCGCTACGCACCGGGCTCAGAGCAGAAGATGTGGTCGGCCGGCTCGCCGGCGCACACCTCGGGGCTTGGCTCGTTGACGTGCCCGACGAGCATCTACCCGTTCTGGCACAACGGCTTCAAGCAGCCGTGCGCCGGGCGTGGCTCGCCGATGCCGGCCCCGCGTTAACGGCCCGAGTCGGATGGACCCGGGCCGTCGACGGCGACGATGCGCTTACGCTGAGCCGCCGGGCGCGCAGAGAGGCACGCCACGCGCTGCTCCGCGAGGTATCCTGAGCGTTAGGCGTAGAAGATGCCGCCGTTCACGCTGAGGGTCGAGCCGGTGAAGTAGCCGGCATCGTCGCTTGCCAGGAAGGTGACGCAGCGCGCGATTTCCGACGCCTCGCCGAGACGCCCGACCGGGATCTGGGGGATGATCTTCGAATCGAGGACTTCCTTGGGAACCGCCATAACCATCTCGGTCGCGATGTAGCCAGGCGCGATCGCGTTGACGGTGATGTTCTTGCTCGCCGCTTCGGCTGCGAGCGCCCGCGTGAAACCGATCGCCGCCGCCTTCGCCGCCGAATAGTTGGTCTGGCCGAACTGGCCTTTCTGGCCGTTGACGGAGCTGATCGAGATGATCCGGCCGAAGCTGCGCGACCGCATGCCGTCGATGACCTGGCGGGTCAAATTGAACAGGCTGTTGACGTTGGTGTTGATCACCGCCGTCCAATGCTCCGCCGACATGCGGTGGAACGGCGCGTCGCGGGTGATGCCGGCATTGTTGACGAGAACGTCGATCGGGCCGACCTCGGCCTCGACCTTGGCGACGCCCTCC
>CAYUKE010000165.1:0-7420 GCA_964445185.1 uncultured Geminicoccaceae bacterium | reverse complement strand
GCCGTCGCCTTTGAGGTCGAAGGTGACCTGGGCGGTGAGGTAGGTGTGGCCCTGGTAGCCGCCGGTGGTGTGCATGATGCCCTTGGGCTTGCCGGTCGAGCCCGAGGTGTAGAGGATGAAGAGCGGGTCCTCGGCGTTGACGCGTGTCGGCTCGCAGGTCGGGGCGGCGGTCTGCATCATGGCCGAGGCGTCGTGGTCGCGACCGGCGACCATCGGCACGTCGATGCCGGTGTGACGGAACATCAAGACCTTGACGTCGCCGCTGCAGCGCTCGAGCGCCTTGTCGCAGTTGGCCTTGAGCGGGACGCTCTTGCCGCCGCGGAAGCCGCCATCGGCGGTGATCACCAAGGTTGAGGTGCAGTCGTTGATGCGGTCGGCAAGGCTGTCGGGGCTGAAGCCGCCGAAGACGATCGAGTGGACGGCGCCGATCCGCGCGCACGCGAGCATCGCGTAGGCGGCTTCCGGGATCATCGGCAGGTAGATCGTGACCCGATCACCTTTGTTGACGCCGACCTCCTTGAGGACGTTGGCGAGCTTGCACACACGCTCGTGCAGCTGCGCGTAGGTGATGTGCGCGGCGGTGTCGGGGTTGTCGGCTTCCCAGATGATCGCCGTCTGGTCGGCCCGCGTCGGCAGATGGCGATCGACGCAGTTGTAGCAGACGTTCAGCTCGCCGTCTTCGTACCAGCGGATACGAACGTCGTCGCTGAAGGAGACATCCTTGATCTTGTTCGGAAAGTTGTACCAATCTAGCCGCTTGGCTTGGTCCGCCCAGAACCCTTCCGGGTCGGCGATCGAGCGGGCATACATCTCCTCATACTTGGCGAGATCGCAGTGAGACGCGGCAGCGAACGCCGCGGGGACGGGATAGACGTCCTGCATGTGCCTCCTCCGGTGCTTACCTGCGCCTTGTGACCGATCTGACGCGTTGCGTGCCGTATCGTGCAAAGCGACGACCCTCAAGACAACGGGCGACGCGTCGGCACCTTGGTCGCGCGGCGTCGGCTCCTCACCCGGCGGGCGGATTCTGCGTGAGCCAGGCGCGAAACTCGGGCCAGATCCGGCGGACCATCTCGGCGACACCGTCGCGGTTCGGGTGGATTCCGTCCGCCTGATTGAGGTGCGGCTGCGCGGCGACCCCGTCGAGCAGAAACCGATAGAACGCGACCTCATATTCGGCGGCGAGCGACGCGAAGGCGGCTTCGTAGTCGGCGGCGTAGTCGGCGCCGTAGTTGGGTGGCGCAAGCATGCCGGCCAGCAGGACGTGAACCCGCCTCGTCCTCAGTTCCGCCAACATGGCGTCGAGGTTGGCGGCCATCTCGGCGACCGGCAACCCGCGCAGGCCGTCGTTCGCGCCGAGCGCCAAGACCAGATGGCTCGGCGCGTCCGCCAGGACCCAACCGAGCCGAGCGCGGCCGCCGGCCGTTGTGTCGCCGGACAGGCCGGCGTTGATCACCAGGCAGTCGATGCCGTCGGCTTGCAGCCGGGCTTGCATTTGCGCCGGCCAGCTTTCGGACTCGGGCAGACCGTAGCCGGCGGTTAGGCTGTCGCCGAGGAACGCGACCTTGCAGAGGGCCTCGCCCCTCGCTTGTCTCTCCGCCGCGAGGTTGAGGCCGAGCGCAAACGCGCCACATCCGAGAAGCAGGGCCGCTCGCAAAGGGGATAACCGCATCTTGGCACCGCTGATCCGCGTGGACGACGTCCACCTGACGCTTAGGGCCGCGAGCGGGCCGGTCAACGTGCTGCGGGGTGTCCACCTCGAAGCGGCGCGTGACAGCTCGATCGGCATCGTCGGGCCATCGGGCTCCGGCAAGTCCAGCCTGCTCGCCGTCGTTGCCGGGCTGGAGCGGCCGACCTCCGGGCGCGTCGTCGTCGGCGACGTCGCTGTGTCTGAGCTTTCGGAAAACGCGAGCGCCGATTGGCGGCGGCGGCACGTCGGCATTCTCTTTCAGGCGTTTCACCTCATCCCAACGCTAACCGCGTGGGAAAATGTTGCGGTCCCGCTCGAACTCGCGGGTGATCGCGCGGCTGACATCCACGCCGCCGAGGCGCTTCGCCGTGTCGGCCTCGGCCAACGGCTCGATCACCGGCCGAGCCAGCTCTCCGGTGGCGAGCAGCAGCGTGTCGCGCTTGCGCGGGCGCTTGTCGCGCGGCCCCGGCTGGTGCTGGCGGACGAGCCGACGGGCAATCTCGACGGCGACACCGCCCGCCAGATGGCGGACCTCCTGTTCGAAGCGGTTCGCGATGCCGGTGCCACACTCCTATTGATTACGCACGATCCAGCCCTCGCCGGTCGCTGCGATCATCAACGGCGGATGGCCGACGGGCGGCTCGCGGCGGCAGGCGCAGCGAGGAGTGCGGCGGCGTGAGCTGGTCCCTCGCGTTGCGGCTGATGTGGCGCGACCTGCGCGCCAGCCCGCACCTGCTTTGGATCGTCGCCGCGGTGGCCTTCGGCGTCGCGACCCTGGCCGCCGTAGGCACGACGCGCGACGCCGTGCTCTCGACGTTGCAGGCGGACGCTGCCGTCCTGCTAGGCGGCGACGTCGCGCTTACTTCCGCCGGGGCGCCGATCCCCGAGGACGAGCGCGGTTTCATCCCGACCGGCGCGAGGGTCGCCGACATCGTCACGCTGAACACACGGATCGCGCGTCCGGACGGCGAGGCGCTGACCGTGGCGCTGAAGGGCGTCGACGGGGCCTATCCGCTCTACGGCACGGCGCGCCTCGACCCGCCGATCGCCATCGGCGACGCGCTTCGCGATCGCGGCCTTATTGTCGCCCCCGGCGTGATCGAACGGCTCGACGTGCAGGTGGGCGCCACGGTGCGGCTCGGCGATCTCCCCTTTACGGTCCGCGCTGTGCTGATCAGCGAGCCCGACCGCACGGGCGGCGCTTTCAGGATCGGCCCGCGCGTCGTTGCGGGGCTTTCCGACATCGGGGCGGCCGGCCTCCTGCGGGAGGGCAGCGTTGCCAGGTACGCAACTCGGCTGGCGCTGCCGCCGGCGAGCGATGCCGAGCGTTTCGTCGCCCGGCTTCAGACCGATCTCCCCGACGCTCGGTTTCAGGTGCAGAGCGCGTCGTCGGCGCAGGACGGCGTGCAGGGCGTGATCGGGCGCCTCGCGACCTTCCTCACGCTCGCGAGCCTCGCGGCCCTGGCAACGGGCGGACTTGGCATCGCCCTTGCCGCCCGCACGCATCTTGCCGGCAAGCTGGCGACGATGGCGACGCTGCGGGCACTGGGGGGTCCACCCCGCTGGGTGGCTCGCCTCTACGCTGCACAGATCGCGCTGCTCGGTCTGGTCGGGGTCCTGCTCGGTGTCGCTGGCGGGGCCCTTGCGCCACTGATGCTGGTGTGGCTGCCCGCGGGGCTTCTACCGTTCGATGTTCGTGTCGGCCTTTCGCCGGCCGCATTGCTCATGGCCGCCGCGGTCGGCATGCTCGTGCTCGCCCTGTTTACGTGGCTGCCGCTGGCGCGTGCGGGCGCCGTGACGCCGGCGAGCCTGTTCCGCGGTGGCACGGATCTCACGGGCGTCGGGGCCCCGGTGCGCGATCGTCTGATTGCCGGCGCGCTCGCGATTGCGCTGGTGGCTCTGGTTGTGGTCACGACCGACGACCGACGCTTGGCGCTCATTGTGTTGGCGGCGTTGGCGGCCGGCGTAGTGGCGCTCCTGGCCCTCGTGGTCGTGCTCCAGCGCCTCGCCGCGCGCCTTGCGGGCGTCGTTCCGCCGAGGTGGCGCCTCCCGCTTCGCGAGCTGGCGCGGCCTGGCGGCGAGACGACGCCGACCGTGCTGGCGCTCGCATTGGGGCTGACGCTGTTGGTTCTGGTCGGCCAGACCGGCAGAATCATCGACGAGGAGATCGCCCGCCAGGTCCCGGCGCGAAGCCCTTCAACCATCTTCATCGATATCCAGCCGCCGATGCGCGAGCCGTTCGTTGCAGTCGTCGACGCGGCTCGCGACGCGGCCATTTTGGAGATGGTGCCTTATCTGCGCGCGCGGCTCGTCCGGATTGCGGGCGTGCCGGTAGGTGAGGTGACCATCGGCGCCGAGGCGGCATGGACGACGCGGCGCGACCGCGCGATCACATGGTCGCGCACCGCCCCGGACGGCGAGCGGTTGGTTGCCGGCGCCTGGTGGCCCGACGACTACGTCGGTCCGCCGCTGGTCGCCATCGAGGACGAAGCGGCCGTTGGTTATGGCGTCGGCATCGGCGACACGCTTAGCTTCAATGTCCTGGGTCGTGTGGTCGAGGCGGAGATCGCGGCGATCCGGCCCGAGATCGATTGGAGCCGGGGGCGGCTCGATTTTCTCTTCACCTTCAGCCCCGGCGTGCTGGAGGCAGCCCCTTACAGCTACATCGCATCCGTTGATGTCGCGCCCGGCGACCGCCCGAGGCTGCTCGAGGCCATCGGCGAGGCGGTGCCGACGGTGACGCCGCTGTTCATCGACGAGGCGATCGCGGCAGCGGCGACCGTGCTCGACCGCGTCCGCGCGGCCGTGGGCGTCGTCGCAGCGTTGACGCTGGTGTCGGGGATCGTGGTCATCGCCGCCGGCCTGACCGCGGTGCGCGCCCGGCAGCGCCACGCAGCTGCGGTGCTCAAGGCGCTCGGCGCGCGGCGCGCCGATCTGGTGCGAACGTTCCTGGTCGAGCATGCCGGGGTAGGGGCCGTGGCGGCGCTCGCGGCCGTCGTCATCGGGTTGCTCGGCGCGTGGCTGATCGCCCGGCTCGCTCTGGGCCTGCCGTTCTTCGCAGCGCCGCTTGTCATCGGCGGCATCATCGTCGCGGGTCTTCTCGTCACGACCCTAGGGGGCTTGATCGGTCTGGCGCGGCTGACCGCGCAGCCGGTGCAGCCGCTCCTTCGCGCCGGATGAGTGGCGCCGATCACGGGCGCCGCGGCCGCAGCGACTGCTCCGCCACCTTACGAGCGAGGTCGCGGCCGAACGCGGCGTAGACGGCGTCGTGAAGATCGGGCGAACGACCCATACGCCGCTCAAGCTTGTCGCGTTGCCAGGTGAGGACGCGAGCCCGGCGCGTAGCGACGGCGGTGGCCGTTGCGCAGCCGCCGGCCAGGAATCCGATCTCACCGATCAGCTGTCCTGGACGGGCGACGGTGACCGGCTCGTCGTCGACGAGGATCTCGATCGTTCCCTCGACGATCGCGTGGATCGCCGAGCCCTCACGTCCCTGTGATGTCAGGACCTGCCCGTCGGGCAGCGTTTCGAAGCGGCCGCAGCGCATGAGGCGCCGCGCGGCGCCGACCGTGAGGCTGGGGAAGGCCACGTCGTAGAGGGTCTGCTCCTCCGTCGTGAGGTGCTCGCGGCGGCGTTGGCGATGCAGCAGGAAGGCGTGCACGGCGTTGGCGAGCAGGAAGAACGCGTGCCATGCCTGGACGGTCGATGTCTCCGTGTCGAGCATCCGGACGCCGTCGGCGAGGAACAGCGCGTAGCCAACGACGGCAAGGACGCGCAGATGCAGCACGTCGCGCACCAAGTATGCGAGCGCGACGGTGACGAACCCGAGATGAACGAGCCCCGTTTCCTTCAAAACTGTGCCAAGGACATTCCAGTCGATGTCCATGCCCGCAGCCTCCCCTGCTGGATTGCTTCGACTGTGGATGAACCCAGCCAGGAGAATGATGCGACGAGCGTTTATGTCGCCGTTTGCCGGGTCACGACCAACGCACGCGGCAGTGATGGGGCGTGCAGCAACCACGGGCGGTCGCGGGTCGTCGAACGGGCACTGAGCGACGCGGCAGGTGCCCGTCGCGTGGACATGGAGACGACCAATGCAGACCCTTCTCCGCCTGCCCGACACGCAGACGCTGGCCTGGACTCTCGCCGGAGGACTGGTCGGTTTCGGTCTCTGGGAGATCTACTCGGGCTGGATCAACCAGCTCATCTTCGGCTTCGCCTTCGGGCCATTGCCCTTGATCAAGGGACTGCTCGGGATCTCGAGCGACACGGTCGCCTTCGCCCTCCACGCTTTCACGGGCATTGTCGTCTACGCCCTCGGCTACACGCTTGTGCTGCGTCCGTTGCTGCCCGGCCCGTGGGTGCTCCCCGCGCTGGTCCTCGGCATCGCGACTTGGTTCCTGGCGCTGGGCATCCTGGCGCCGCAGACGGGCGCGCCCTTCATGCTCAACTTCGGCAACCTGACCTGGGCCTCGCTCATCGGCCACGTGCTCTTGGGCCTGGGTGTTGGTGCGGTGACCCACTACGGTCCCCGGTTGCTACGTCCCGCGGCGGCCTGACCACCGATCGAACTTCGAGAACTCGGTGACGTAGAAGGGCGGACGGCGCGGGGGCCGTCCGCTCGCTCGCGGGGCGCGTCAGCGGGTCGTCAACTTGACCTCGATGCGGCGGTTGCGGCGATAGGCATCCTCGGTATCGCCCGGGTCGACCGGCTGGAATTCCGCGAAGCCGGCAGCGGCGACGCGTTCCGCAGGAATACCCGCGTCGGTGAGGAAGCGCGCAACGGAGATCGCGCGTGCCGCGGATAGCTCCCAGTTCGACGGAAAGCGGAACGTGCTGATCGGGCGCCGGTCGGTGTGTCCGTTGATCTGTAGGATCCAGGGCAGATCGTCTGGTAGGTCGGCCGTGATGTCGCTCAGGGTGGCAGCAAGATCGCCGAGCTGGGCCTGAGCGTCGGCGCCCAGCGTCGCCGCGCCGCGATCGAAGAGAACTTCCGATTGGAAGACGAACCGGTCGCCGACGATCCGCACGCCCTGACGCTCGCCGAGGACGGCACGCAGGCGGCCGAAGAAATCGCTTCGGAACTGCTGCAGCTCGTCGACCTCCTGGGCGAGCGCCTGGGTCAGGCGTGCGTCGAGATCGTCGATACGCACGTCCTGCGCGGCGATCAGGTCCTCGCGTTCGCTAAGCAGCGTTTCGATGCGACCGAGCTGTTCCCGCGTCTCGGCCAGTTCGGCGCGAAGGGCTTCGCTGGCGGCCTCGCTCGAAGCGAGCGCCGCGTCTTGGGCGCCGAGGTCGTCGCGCAGCCGATCACGCACCTCGGTGAGCGTGGCGATCTCCTGGCGGAGCAGAACGAGCTGCGCCAACTGCGCCTCGACGGTCTCGCGTTCGGCTTCGATCCGGCGTTCAGCTTCGAGCAACTCGCGCTCGACCGCCTGACGCTCCGCCAACGCTTCGGCGTCGTCTTCCTCGGCGGCGCGGAGGGCTTGCTCCAGCCGATCGCTGTCTTGGAGCAGCCGCGCCAGTCGGGCGTTGAGGTCCGCACGCTCCTCCAGAACACCTGCGAGCTCGCTCTCGGCGCTGTCGCGCTCGCTCCGAACCAGCCCCAGCTCGGTGTTGAGCTGCGCGAGTGTCCGCCGCATGTCGTCGAGGCGGAGCCGCTCGCCCTCCAAGTCGCTTTCAGCGGCCGCCAGCTCACGCTGCATGATGACGAGCCGCTCGTCCTGCCCG
>CAYUKE010000164.1:0-7468 GCA_964445185.1 uncultured Geminicoccaceae bacterium | reverse complement strand
TGGCGTTGGGCAGCACCTCGGTCACGGTGCCGCTGAACTCGATGAGGTCCTCTTTCGTCATACTGTCTCCGGGGATCCGGCGTGCCCCAGCGGCACGCGGCTGTCGAGGAGATGACGGGAAGGCCGTCGTGAATCAAGCGCGCTCGCGGTAAATCCGACCCTTAGGGTGCCGGCGAGCCCTGGGGCGGAAACCGCTGGTAAATGCGCTCCATGAGACGGTCCCTGAGGTCGCGATACGCGCCCAGGCGCTGGCTGCGGTTGCCGCTGATGACGCTCGGATCCGGCATCGGCCAGAACTCGACCTCGACCGACGCGTCCCGCATGAACTCGACGGCTTTGTGGTGGGCCTCCGGCGACAGCGAGACGACAACGTCGAAGAAATCGTCCTGGAGCTGATCGAAGTCCTGGGTGACGTGACCCTTGAGGTCGATGCCAATCTCGTCCAGCACCTCGGTCACGAACGGATCCGGCGTGCCGGCGCGCACGCCGACGCTGTCAACGTAGATCCGTCGACCGTGGAAGAAACGCAGAATAGCGGCCGCCATCGGCGACCGGATCGCGTTCATGGTGCACGAGAAGAGAACGCTTCCGGGTAGATCCGCCACGCGCCTAGCCGCGGATATGGAGCACGCAAACCAGGGTAAACAGCCGCCGCGCCGTGTTGTCGTCCACCTCGACCCGGTCGGCGAGCACCTCTTTCAGCTGCTCCGCTCCATCGTTGTGCAGACCGCGCCGGGCCATGTCGATGGCTTCGATCCGGTTCGGCGACGCTGTCTTGATGGCGTCGTAATAGCTCTCACAAATCAGAAAATAGTCCTTAATAATCGATCGGAACGGGCGCACGGGCAGGCGCACCTCGATCGCGTCGCTGTCCGGCGCGCGCACGTCGACCACAAGCGTCGCGTCCTTGAGCCCCAGATGTAGGTCGTAGGGGCCGTTCGGCCCGGACTTCAGCCGAAAATGGTTCGCCTCGAGCAGGTCGAACATGGCCACCTGGCGCTCGTGTTCCACCTCCGGCGACCAGCGCACGAGCGTCTCGTTGTCGAGCCTAACGCCGCTGATGCGATGCGCCTCCTCCGGACCGGACTGGGCAGCCGGGCTCATGACCTCACACCGTTGAAACGCAGCCGGACGGCCTGCGCATGCGCGTCCAAGCCTTCGGCGCCGGCAAGGCGCTCGGCAGCGGGCCCGAGACGGCCGAAAGCCACCTCGTCGCACGCAAGCACGGTCGTCCGCTTCATGAAGTCCAACACGCCGAGACCCGAGGCGAAGCGCGCGCTGCGACTGGTGGGCAGCACATGGTTTGGACCGCCAACATAGTCGCCGATCACTTCGGGCGTATAGGGCCCGACGAAGATGCTGCCCGCGTGCCGGACCGACTCGAGCAGCGGTGCCGGCTCGGCGACGATCAGCTCTAGATGCTCGGGCGCCAAACGGTTAGCGATGGCGGCTGCCTCGCCCAGGTCGGCGACGGTGATGATCCCTCCGTTGCGGCGCCAGCTCGCGGCAGCGATGTCGCGGCGACCGAGCCCGACGACTTGCTCCTCAACCGCCACCGCCACCCTCTCGGCAAGGCCGGGGTCGTTGGTGACGAGGATCGCCTGCGCATCCTCGTCGTGCTCCGCCTGGCTGAGGAGATCGGCGGCGACCCATGCTGCGTCGGCCGTGCCGTCGGCGATGACCAACACCTCCGACGGGCCGGCGATCATGTCGATGCCGACATCCCCGAACACTTGCCGCTTCGCCTCGGCGACGTAGGCGTTGCCCGGCCCGACGATCTTGTCGACAGGCGCGAGCGCGCCCGCGCCGTAGGCGAGCGCGGCGATCGCCTGTGCACCGCCCACCCGCCAGATCTCATCGACGCCAAGGAGACGGGCCGCCGCGAAGACGAGCGGGTTCGCTTCGCCGCGCGGGGTCGGAACCGCAATCGCCAGTCGTCGGCAGCCGGCAATCTGCGCGGGGATCGCGTTCATCAGCAGGCTCGACGGGTAGGCCGCCGACCCGCCTGGAACGTAGAGCCCGACGGCATCGATCGGCTGCCAGCGAAGGCTCATCGTGACACCCGCCGCGTCGGTCGTCGTCAGGTCTTGCGGCCGCTGCAGGCGATGAAACGCGCGGATGCGCTCGGCCGCGAACGCCAGCGCATCGAGGTCGGCCTGCGGACAGCTCGCCGCCAAAGACTCGATCTCGCCAGCCGAAACGCGCAGCGCGGTGGTCACCGCCAACCCGTCAAAACGAGCGCCGTAAACACGCAAGGCGCGCTCGCCATCGCGTCGTACCTCGTCGATGATCGTGCGTACGGTGTCGCGAACATCGCCGCCGGCTTGGCGACGGTCATCGACGAGCCGGCCGAGCGCTTCGGCAAAGCCTGGATCCTGCGTTGTCAGGCGCCGGCTCACGTCACCGACTCATGGTCGCCGCCCGCTTCGCCGACGACGTCCTCCAAACGCGCGTCGATGCGGCTCACCTCGAAGCGGAGCGCCTCGCCACCCTGAAAGACCAGAAGCAGCCGCCCTGGAGCCTCTTCCAGCAGCGTCAGCAAGACGTGCTCCTCGGTCGGCCGATCGGGGGCGAGGCCGCGCCAGCGGACCGCGTCGACCTGCTCGAGCCGAAGCACGCTCAGGCACGGCGTGTGCGCGTCGGCCGACGGCTCCAGCTCGCGGCGACAGCGTCGGAAAGCAGCAAGGAAACGGCGGCGGTCTGGCTCGAAGAGCATCTCGTTGATCGGGATGCGCGCGTCCTGGAGCAGGGCCGCGAGCACACAGAGGTCCTCGCCGTCCATCGCCCGCAGCCGCAGCCCCAACGTCATGCCTGACGCTCGATACGCGCGCCGCACGCCCTGAGCTTGCGCTCGAGGTCGGCGTAGCCGCGGTCGAGGTGGTAGACGCGGTTGACCTCCGTGGTTCCGGACGCTGCGAGGCCGGCAAGCACGAGCGAGACTGAGGCGCGCAAGTCCGTCGCCATGACCGGTGCACCCTTGAGCGTGTCGACGCCACGGATCAGCGCCGACGGACCCTGCACGGTAATCTGCGCGCCCATCCGCGCGAGCTCCGGCACGTGCATGAAACGATTCTCGAAGATCGTCTCGGTGATCATGGCAGCGCCTTGCGCCACGCACATCATCGCCATGAACTGTGCCTGCAGGTCCGTCGCGAAGCCGGGGAAGGGTTGGGTCATGACGTCGACACCGTCGAGCCGGCCCGCGGACCCGTCGGCGACCATCCCGCAACACGTCCCCTCCAAGGTGAGGCCCCTGCGGCGAAGCATCTCCAACCCCTCGCCCAACAGGGTGATGTCGGCACCGTCGATCTCGATCCGACCACCGGTGATGCCTGCCGCCATCGCGTAGGTCGCCGTCTCGATGCGGTCAGGAATAATGCGATAGCGGGCACCGCCGAGCGCTTCCTTGCCCTCGATCGTGATATGGGCCGTGCCCGCGCCCTCGACCGCCGCTCCCATGGCGTTGAGGCAGCGGGCAAGGTCGACGATCTCAGGCTCCCGCGCGCAGTTGTGGAGAACGGTGCGGCCTCGCGCCAGGCTCGCCGCCATCATCAGGTTCTCGGTCGCGCCGACCGATACCTTGGGCATGGCGTACTCGCCGCCGACAAGGCCATCGGGCGCAGTCGCGCGGACATAGCCTGCGTCCAGCTCGATCTTGGCGCCCATCGCCTCAAGGCCGGCCAAATGGATGTCGACCGGCCGCGTGCCGATCGCACAGCCGCCAGGCAACGAGACACGCGCCTCGCCGGCACGCGCCACCAGCGGCCCCAGGACCAGAACGGACGCCCGCATCTTGCGCACGAGGTCGTAGGGCGCCGTCGTCGACAACAGGTCCGGGCAGTGGAGAACGACGTGACCGGCCTCACCTGCCTTGTGGGTCGCCTCGACGCCCAGCAGCTGCAGGAGGCGCCGCATCGAGGAGATGTCGGCGAGGTCGGGGACGTTCTCGAGGTCGAGCGGTTCGTGGGTAAGCAGTGCCGCCGCCATGATCGGAAGGGCGGCGTTCTTGGCGGCGCTCACGGCGATGCGGCCTTGGAGCGGCCGTCCACCTTCGATCAGGATCTTGTCCATCGTGCTCCGTTCGTGGTGACGTTCGTCGGTGACCGGCTCGGCTCAAGCGGGATCGGTCGAGCGTTCGGCGTGATGCTGCTGGAGCGCCCGCTGCTTGGCCTTCCGCTTCCTCAGATTTTCGCGCATCGCGCGGGCCACCGCCTCGTCGTGCGCCACGCGCGGGCTCGGTCGTCGTCCGTCGCTCTCGGCCGTTGCCTCGTCCGTCATCGGACCCTCTCGACTTGCTCCACCCGAGCCCCTGTGGCATACCGCACGGCGCTCTTGCGGACCAGCCTTGTGCGCGGGAGCCAAGCCGCGCTAGCTCAGAGGTAGAGCACTCCCTTGGTAAGGGAGAGGTCGAGAGTTCAATTCTCTCGCGCGGCACCAGACCCCGGACCGCTCAACGATACTTGGCAAGCGGCGCGCGCTCAGGTTGGGAGAGCCCAACGCGTCGGCACCGAGTTTGGTCCTCGCTACAGCGTGCACGCAGCCGGGTCTTGTCACCTCAGTGGAACCGCTTGGGCTAGTGCAAACCGCCGTCGCGCGAAAGCGCGTTGAGGCCACGGTCGAGGCCGAGGCGCGTGGCCCTGCCGAGATTGCGTTCGAACAGCTCACCGTAATTGCCTACCGCCGCGATGACGTCGACGGCCCATCCGGCCTCCAGATCCAGGCCCTCGGCCAGCGTGCCGTCCCCGTCCAGCAACTGCCGGACCTCCCGGCGGGCGTCGTCGCCCAAGTTGCGGACGTTGTCCGCCGTCACACCGTGCTCCTAGGCCGCAAGGAGCGTGAAATGGACCCAGCGGACGACGTCGCTCCAGACCGCGCCGTCCTCGCGGACGACCAATGCCAGCGGCTCCTTCGACACGATCTCGGGGAGAACGATGTGCTTGTTGGGGTTGGCGCGCCGCCGTCGCTCAGCGGCCAGATTCGCGAGGTCGCCCGTGATGGCGCCGCAATCGCCGCGCTCGTAGGCGCTCCGCATCTCCTCGACAGACGCGCTTGCAACGGTCTTCAAGCTCATGCTGTTGGCGGCAAAGAAATTGCTCAGGTTGCGGGCGCTGGTCGTGTGCTCGACGACACAGATCTGTGTGCCGTCCAGCTCGTAGGCGCTCTTGCGGCCGAGCGCGCGCGGAACCATGAAACCCTGGCTGGCGGAGTACGTGACGGCGACGAAGTCGAGCGAGGACCAAGCGTCGCGGGCGGTGTTCCTGGTGGTATTGCGGGCGAGCAGGTCGACGACACCATCGGCGACGGCAGCGAGCCGTGCGGGCGTCGACAGCGGCACGAATGCGACGGCCTCCGGATCGCCGAAGACAGCGGCAGCGACCGCCCGGCAATAGTCGACGTCGAAGCCGCGCCACGTCTGGCCGGGACCGCGCTCGGCGAATCCGGTAACGGTGTCGGCGCTGACGCCGCAGCGCACCTCGCCACGCTCGCGAACCGTTGCAAGCGTATCCGCGGAGGCCGGCCCAAGCGCGGCCACCAGGGTCATCGTGCCCAAGAGAGCCAGCGCGACACCGTGCCTCATTCGTTCCTTCCTTGGTGTCGATTCGCGAGATCGCAATCGCGTTGCCAAGCCGTGACCGATGCCACAAGCGTAACGGTCTGCGCTCGTCGCCCGCTACCTAGCTTCCTCTCGAACCGGAGTCTCCCTCATGCGTGACGCGACGCGGCTGGTTACCGGCGGCCGCAGCCACCCCGACGAGCCCCATCTCGTCAACCCGCCGGTCTGCCGCGGCTCGACGGTCCTGTTCCCCACTCTGGCAGACCTGCGCAGCCGCGACGCGCCGTCCCGTCTGTCCTATGGGCGCCAAGGCACGCCCACGACCTTCGCCCTGCAGGACGCGTTTGCGGACCTTGAAGGCGCGGACGGGTGCCGGGTGGCAGCGAGCGGCAAGGCTGCCGTTGTCCTGACCCTGATGTCCCTGGTCGAAGCTGGTGACCACGTCTTGGTCACCGACAGCGTCTACGCGCCGTCTCGGCATTTCTGCGACCGCGTGCTTGCCCGCTTCGGCGTCGAAACGACGTACTTCGCGCCCCGGATCGGCGGCGAGATCGAGGGGCTCATGCGGCCCAACACCAAGCTCGTCATGGTCGAGAGCCCCGGCTCCCAGACCTTCGAGGTCCAGGACGTGCCGGCGATCGCCGGGGTCGCGCGACGCAACGGCGCCTGGACCGTTCTCGACAACACCTGGGCGACCCCGCTGTTCTTCCGGCCGTACGACAACGGCGTCGATGTGACAGTGCACGCCGGCACCAAATACGTCGTCGGGCACTCAGACGCGATGATGGGCCTAGTCACCTGGCGCGGCGACGCGGTCGGGCGGCTCGTTCGCGCCGGCTTTCGCGACTTCGGCGCGCCGGCAGGGCCCGACGACTGCTGGCTCGCGCTCCGCGGGTTGCGGACCATGGCTGTGCGCTTGCGGCAACACGAGACGGGTGCACTCGCCGTCGCCGACTGGCTGGCGACACGGCCCGAAGTGCAGTGCGTGCTCCATCCGGCGCGTCCCGATTTTCCAGGCCACGAGCTCTTCCGCCGCGATTTCAAAGGCAGCTCCGGGCTCTTCGGCTTCGTCCTCCAGCCGTGCTCGGAGGCCGCGCTGGCCGCCCTCCTCGACGATCTGACGCTGTTCGGCATGGGCTACAGCTGGGGCGGCTTCGAGAGCCTCCTCATTCCAACGTGGCCCGAGCGCACGGCCAAGCCCTGGGCCATGCCCGGGCAGGCGATGCGCATCCATGTCGGGCTGGAGGACCCGGACGACCTCATCGCCGATTTGGAGCGCGGGTTGGCACGCCGGCGCGCGGCGGGCTGAGACCAGGCTCAGGGCTTGTCGGCGACGAGCAGGAACTCGCGATTGCCCTTGGGCCCGGTGATCGGGCTCGGAACGACGCCGCGCACCTGCCAGCCGGCCACGTCTTCAAGCCATGCGCGTATCGCCGCGCACACCGCCTCGTGCGTAGCCGCATCGCGCACCACGCCGCCCTTGCCGACGGCCCCCCTCCCGGCTTCGAATTGCGGCTTGATCAGCGCCGCGAGTGTCGCTCCTTCCCGCGCGAGAACGAGTGCTGCAGGGAGCACCGTCGTCAACGAGATGAAGCTTGCGTCGCAGACGATGATCGCCGGAGGCTCGGGCACGAGCGTGGCGTCCAGTTGGCGGGCGTTGGTGCGTTCAAGGACGACCACCCGCGGGTCGTCGCGAAGCCGCGCATGTAGCTGCCCCCAGCCGACGTCGACGGCATAGACCTTGGCGGCACCGCGGGCGAGGAGCACCTCGGTGAAGCCGCCGGTCGAGGCGCCGATGTCCAGCGCGACGCTGCCGGTCGGGTCGATCGCGAACGCCTCGAGCGCCGCGAGCAGCTTGAGCGCGCCGCGCGAGACCCAAGCGCCTGTCCTCCGCCGAAGCTGCACGGGCAGCTC
>CAYUKE010000163.1:0-7488 GCA_964445185.1 uncultured Geminicoccaceae bacterium | reverse complement strand
AGCGCATTCGCGTGCTGGTAGCGCGCCGGTTGGACGATGCCGCAGGTGGCCACCTTGATGCTGTGCAGCCGGCCTTCGATCTCGTCGTGCCAGAAGCGGACGAACTTGCCGAGCACCGGGAATTCCGGGGCAATATCATAGTCTTGCCAAACGAAGGTCTGCAAGACACCCGGGTGGTCCGGCATGTGGTAGAGGATTTCGGCTGTCGTCAGTCGATAGTCCTTCAGCATCAGGGACAAGCTCATCTGCACCTCATTCGCTGCGATGACCCGATATTCCGCGATAGGGTGAAGAAGATGTTAACCACAAGCAGAAAAATGTCGCATCGCCAGATTCATCAGCACTCGCTGGCCAGGGCTGCCAGCAGCGGCGGCAGTTAGTCGATGCGGCCGTCGATCGACAAGAAGATCGCGATCGAGCGAAGATTGGGAACGCGGGCGCAGACGATGGCGAAGATCATGGTCATCGGTACGGCGAGGAAGAGACCGGCGATGCCCCAGATGCTCCCCCAGAACGCGAGTGAGAGGATGATGACGAACGGGCTCAGATTGAGCTGTTGGCCCATCAGCCGCGGCTCGACGAGGTTGCCGATGACGAACTGCAGGCTGGTCAGCAGGAGCGCCAGCAGGACGGTTGCGCCGAGGTCGTCGAACTGCACCAGCGCCATCAGCGTCGGGAAGACGACGCCGAGGATCGAGCCGATGTTAGGAATGTAGTTCAGCAGGAAGATCAGCAGCGCCCAGAAGCCGGCGAGATCGACGCCGAAACCCACGAGCACCACGTAGGAGAGGGCGCCGGTCAACAGGCTCATCAGTGTCTTGATGCGGATGTAGGCCTCGATACGGCGCTCGATTTCGCCGACCAGGTTGCGGACTCGGGCGGCGTGGACTGGGTCCGGGAAGAGCCGCCGCAGCTTCACATCGAAGCTCTGCTGCTCAAGCATCAAGAACAGGACGTAGATGAGGATAAGGCCGGCGCTGCCCGCCGTGGCGGTGAGCGACGCCACGGTCTGCCCGATCAGCGTCCCGAACGGGATCTGCTCGTAGAGACCGTCGATTGTTCGCGGCAGGTCGAGGCCGAGGCGTTCGGCCAGCATCGGCAGGCCCTGGCGCAGCGCGTTGCGCAGCCCCTCCGTGTCCCCGCTGAGGCGCTGCAGGTTGTCGGTGACGAGCTGGCCGGCGAGGGCCAGGACGACGATCACCGAGGCCGTCGCGAACAGCAGTCCGAGCGGCAGCGGCAGGCTAAAGTCGAAGGGCGTTAGAAACTGCGCGGTCCGCGTGTAGCTTGCGGCGATCGCGTTGATGAGCTGCCAGAGCAGGATTGCGATGACCAGCGGGACCAGCAGCTGTCGGCCCCAGACAAGGACGAGACCGACACCGATGCCGACCGCCAGCCATGCAGCGACGTTCGTTACCGAGAGAGCGTTGGGCGATGAGTTCAAGGGGAACGCACGACACGGCCGGAGGCACTGGAGCGGGCGATGAGATTCGAACTCACGACCCCAACCTTGGCAAGGTTGTGCTCTACCCCTGAGCTACGCCCGCCCATGCCTTGCGAGCCCCGTCGTTTAGTGGCTGGCCTGGAGCGGTGCAAGGCATAAATATACGGATCAAGACGCACTTGTAACGGTCACCGCAACCGACCAAGTTCACCGCTGGTTCAGCAGGCGCAACGGCGGCCGAGGATACACCATGGGCCTCATCGGCACCCCCGGAGCGGCGCCCAAGGCGCCGGGCGACGACGACCTGATCAAGGACGCGTCCATCGCGACCTTTGCGCGCGACGTCATGGAAGCGTCGCAGCAGGTGCCGATCCTTGTCGATTTCTGGGCGCCCTGGTGCGGCCCATGCCGCCAGCTCACGCCGACGCTGGAGAAGGTCGTCCGAGGCGCTAAAGGCAAGATCCGCCTCGTCAAGATCAACATCGACGAGAATCCGGAACTAGCGCAGCAGCTGCGCATCCAATCGGTGCCCACGGTCTATGCGTTCTGGCAGGGACAGCCGCTCACGGGCTTCGCCGGCGCGCAGCCCGAGAGCCAGATCCGGGCTTTCGTCGACAAGCTGATCGCCGCTGCCGGCGGCGGTGCCGGCGCCGACGGCGACCCTCTTGAGGACGCGAAGGCGCTGATGGCGGAGGGGCAAATCGAGGCCGCCGCCCAGGTCTTCAGCGCGCTCTACCAGGAAGACCCGGAGAAGCCCGAGGTGATCGGTGGCTTGGCGCGGGCATTTCTTGCGCTCGGACGTGCCGAGGACGCGAAGCAGATCCTCGACGCGGCGCCGCAGGCGGCGGCCAATCACACCGATATCAGTGGGGCCAAGGCCGCGTTGAGCCTCGCCGAACAGGCGGGGGCCGTGCGCGATCCGCAGACGTTGCAGGCCGTGCTTGCGCGCGCTGGCGATGATCACGCCACGCGCGTCGAACTCGCCGACTCGCTCTTCCTGCGTGGCCAGCCGGAGGCTGCGATGGACGAACTTCTGACGATCGTGAAGCGCGACCGCGAGTGGAACGACGACGCTGCGCGGCGGCGCCTGCTGACCTATTTCGAGGCGCTCGGGCACGGGCATGCGCTGACGCTGCAGGGGCGCCGGAAGCTCTCGTCGGTCCTGTTCTCCTGATGCAACCAGACACCCTGCCTCAGCGGTTTCCTGTGTTTCCGCTCAGCGGCGCCCTCCTGCTGCCCAACGGCAATCTCCCGCTCAACATCTTCGAGCCGCGCTACCTGCAAATGACCCGTGACGCCATGCAGACGGATCGGGTCATCGGCATGATCCAGCCGCGCGACGGCGCTGCGGGTGGCGAGCCGCCGCCCTTGTACAAGAGCGGCTGCGCCGGGCGGATCACCAGCTTCGAGGAAACCGACGACGGCCGCTACCTGATCACGCTCACCGGCGTCGCTCGCTTCGACGTCGTCGAGGAGTTGGTGACCGTCACACCCTACCGCCAGGTCGTGGGCGCGTTTGAGCGCTGGACCGTCGACTTCGATCCGCCGGCCGTCGACGCCAGCAAGCGACCGATCCTGCAGCAGGCGATGCGCGACTACTTCGACCGGCAGCGCATCGAGATCGACTGGCAGGCGGTTGATCAGGCGCCTTTCGACGGCCTCGTCACCTCGTTGGCGATGATCTGCCCGTTCACACCCAGCGAGAAGCAGGCGTTGTTGGAGGCCTCGGACCAGAACGCGCGCCTCGACACGCTGATCACGCTGATGCAGATGCACAGCTACACGGCTGAGGAGCCCCCGAAGCTGCGCCATTGAGGACAGGAGGTCATGACCGAGTCCGAGGCCGCCAACCCGACGGCCGCTCCGGCCGAGATGCCGACCGACGCCGTCGACCCGAAGCTGCTCGACATGCTGGTCTGTCCACTGACCAAGCAGCCTCTGCGCTATGACCGGGCCCGCCAGGAGCTCGTCAGCGAGGCGGCGGGGCTCGCCTATCCGATCCGCGACGGCATTCCGATCATGCTCGTCGACGAGGCGCGTGAGTTGGGCCAGGACGAGGCCATTCCCGACGAACTCAAGGCCGACCCGCCCACATGACCACCGATCCCGAGCCCTGGCCGCTGGAGATCCGACTGATCAGCGCCGAGCGCCGCCTCGAGGTCGACTTCGAGGATGGTGCGAAGATCGCGCTGCCGGCGGAGTATCTCCGCGTCGAGAGCCCCTCGGCCGAGGTCCAGGGGCATGGCTCGGTGCAGAAGCGGATCGTTCCCGGCAAGCGCGCGGTCGCCATCCTCGCGGTCGAGCCCGTCGGAAACTACGCGGTTCGCCTCCGCTTCGACGACGGCCACGAGACGGGCATCTACACCTGGCGCTACCTGCTGGGTCTCGCGCAGGACCACGACCAGATGTGGACCGCCTATCTGGAGGCGCTGGAGGCGCGGGGGCTCTCGCGCGACACCTGATGCGTGCCACCGCCGCGCCCGCTGCCGGCTGGCGCGCGCTCGCTCTCCCACTCGTCGTCACCGTCGTCGTCCAGATCTGCCAGAACATCGCGCTGTTGAGCGTGGCCGTGCTGGCACCGGTCATCGCGCCCGCGCTCGGTGTTCCGGTCGGCTTGAGCGGCGTCTTCATCGGCCTTGCCTATCTGACCGGCGCCGTCACCAGCAGCCAGGCCGGTCGGTTGCTTGCCAGCACGGGCCCGATGACGGCGAGCTTGCTCGCCTTGGTCTGCGACATTGCGGGCCTCGTTCTTGCGGCGGTAGGCGGCCTTAGCGGGTTCGCCGCTGCTGCCGCTCTGATCGGCTTCGCCTACGGACTGACGACGCCGACCAGTTCCGAGATCCTCGTCGCGACGACGCCTCGATCCCTCTACGGCCGCGTCTTCTCGATCAAGCAGGCGGCGGTGCCGGCGGGTGGGCTGCTGGCCGGGCTGGTTGCGCCGCCGCTCGCCGCCGTCTTCGGCTGGCAGGGCGCCCTGCTCGCGCTCGCCCTTGTCGTCGGCGTCGCCTTCATTGCCTTCCTCCCCTTCCGCGCACGCTTCGACGCAGTTCGGCGAGCGCGGACGACACCACCTGTATCGCCGCTCGGTCTTGTCCTCGCCACCCCGCGGCTGCGTCGCCTCGTGCTCGCCGGCTTTTGCCTGTCCGGCGCCCAGCTCACTGTCAGCACCTTCTTCACCGCCCATCTCGTCGCGGAGATCGGCCTCGAGCTGGTCCTTGCCGGCGTCGTCTACGCCCTCGTCCAGGCGATGGGGGTGCCGGGCCGCGTCGTCTGGGGCGCGGCCGCGGATCGATCGCTCGGCATCGCCCGGTCATTGCGCCTGCTCGCCTGCCTGACCGTGGTGAGCCTCGTTCTCACCGCATCGGCCGGAGCGGGCTGGCCGCTCGCGGCGCTGGTCGGCCTCGCCGTTGTGCTCGGCCTGACGACGATGTCTTGGACCGGGCTACTGGTCGCTGCTGCCGTTGCCGCCCGGCCGGAGGAGGCAAGCGCGGCATCGGCGGGCGCAATGATCTTCACCTTCGCAGGCGTCGTCACGGTGCCGCCGCTGGTCGGGCTCGTCGTCGCCGCGACGGCGAGCTATGCATTGGGCTTTGCGATCGCGGCGGTGGTCGCCGCGGCGGCCGCGGCGCTGCTGCTGACCGCGCCGGCCGACGACG
Source organism: uncultured Geminicoccaceae bacterium (assembly GCA_964445185.1). GTDB lineage: Bacteria > Pseudomonadota > Alphaproteobacteria > Geminicoccales > Geminicoccaceae > JAAAPF01. The sequence continues at coordinate 2,391 of CAYUKE010000163.1, read as the reverse complement.
TGTGAGGGTGGCGATGGCGACCGTGCGGGCGATGGCGGATGCGGACGGAGCAGCCGTGCGCGGGATTTGGGAACGCGCCGGCCTGACGCGCCCGTGGAACGACGCCGCCGCCGACATCGCCTTCGCTCGCGCCACCGCCACCGCCGACGTCCTCGTGCTCGAGAGCGCTGGCAGCCTCGTCGGCGCGGTGATGGTCGGCTACGACGGCCACCGTGGTACCGTCTACTATCTGGGCGTCGATCCTGAGGCCCGGGGCAGCGGCCACGGGCGGGCGCTGATGGAAGCTGCCGAGGCATGGCTGCGCGCAAAGGGGGTCTGGAAGCTCAACCTCCTGGTCCGCGACGGCAACGCCGCGGCGCTCGGCTTCTACCAGCGGCTCGGCTACGGCGATCAAGAGTGCCGCGTGCTCGGCAGGCGCCTCGACGGTCGTGCCGATCGCGCCGTGCCGGACGACGACGCCGGTGTCGCGCCGGCCGGCTGAGCCAAGGGGGGCGTCATGCCCGCAGCAGAAACAATGCTCGCCTTTCTCGCCGCTACCGCCGTCTTCGCCTACGTGCCCGGGCCGGCGATGCTGTATGCCACCGCGCAGACCTTGGCCCGCGGCCGGCGCGGCGGGCTCGCCGCTGCCTGGGGCATCCATCTCGGCGGCTACGTCCATGTGCTCGGCGCCGCCTTTGGGCTCGCGGCGTTGTTCGAGTGGGTGCCGTCACTCTACGCGGCGCTCAAGCTCGCCGGCGCCCTCTACTTGGTCTGGCTTGGCATCGAGATGATCCGCCAGCGGCCGGCGGCCCACTCGGGTCCGGCAGCGCCCGAACCTCGCACCGGCCAGGCGCTGCAGCAGAGCATCCTGGTCGAGGTCCTCAACCCGAAGACCGCCATCTTCTTCGTGGCCTTCCTGCCGCAGTTCGTCGACCCGGCGGCAGCGTTGCCGGTCTGGGCCCAGCTCCTCTTCCTCGGGACCATCGTCAACGTCATGTTCTCCAGCGCGGATCTGGTTTGCGTCTTCGGCGCCGGTGCAATCCGCGCGCGGCTTGGCCGCTCAATGCGCGCCGTTCGCATCGTTCGGGCGATCGGCGGCGGCACGCTCATCGCCCTCGGCGGCCGCCTCGCCTTCGATCGCGGCGGCCCGGCCTCATGATCGAGAGGGCGTGTGCGCGACCGTGCGCCTTCCAGGTCGATGAGCCCGTTGGAGCGCGGCGCATCACGAGGTTTATCCTCATCTCGATCGGCATCCGGATGGTGAATGCACGGGCTAGCGCAGAGTGAGCGAGCTGGCCTTTACTCTGATGGCGCTAGCCCTCGCGGGGTTCGCCAAGGGGCTGGTTGGGCTCGGCCTGCCGCCGATCGCGATGGGCCTGCTTGTGCTGTTCATGACCCCGTTCGAGGCGGCGGCGACGATGGTCGTGCCGGCGCTGTTGACCAACGTTTGGCAAGCCGCAGCCGGACCGCATCTGGTGCGCCTGGTGCGCCGCTTCCGGGTGATGTTCGCACTGACCGCGCTCGCCACGCTGGCTTCGGCCGGCGCGCTCGTTGCGCAGGCGGAGGCGGCGATCGCCCTTCTCGGCCTCTTCCTCGTGCTCTACGGCGCCTACAGCCTCCGAGCACCCGTGCTGCGTCTGGCGCCCGCCACCGAGCGTTGGCTGAGCCCGGTCGCCGGCACGGCGACAGGCGTGGTGACCGGCTTCACCGGCGTTGCCTCGATGCCCTCGGTTCCCTTCCTGCAAGCCGTTGGTCTCGGCCGCGACGCTTTCGTCCAGGCGATGGGCATCTCCTTCACGGTCTCGGCCGTTGCGCTGGCCGCAGCTTTGGGTGCGCATGGGGGGCTGGCCGCGGTCGAGACGCACGCGATCATTGCCGCGACGGCGGCGGCGCTTGCCGGTATGGCCGTGGGTACGCGCCTACGTCAGGCGTTGGACGAGGCCGTGTTTCGCCGCGTGTTCCTGTGGGGCTTCATCGCGCTTGGGCTCCTGCTTCTGCTCCGCTGAGCGCTGCGATGACTGAGACCGGCGGGTCACACCGCAACGAGGCGGGCCCGTGCGGCGCTCGTGCGGCTTCGAGGCGATCGAAGCTGCTCGTTTCGTCACCGGCGATGCACTAGGAGATCGGCGACCACGAAGGAGAGTAGCATGCCTCGCCTCGACCGCGCGCCCGACGCGCTGCGCCCCGTCACGCTCGAGCCCGACGCCGCGCGCCACGCCGAGGGCTCGTGCCTCGTCCGCTTCGGCGACACCCACGTCCTCTGCACCGCCACCGTCGAGGAACGCGTGCCGCCCTTCCTGAAGAACACCGGCAAGGGCTGGGTGACGGCCGAGTACGGGATGCTGCCGCGTTCAACCCATACGCGGACGGCGCGCGAAGCGGCGCGCGGCAAGCAGACCGGTCGAACCCAGG
>CAYUKE010000162.1:0-7536 GCA_964445185.1 uncultured Geminicoccaceae bacterium | reverse complement strand
GCCGAACTGGAAGCTCATGGTGATGCCCGAAATGGCGCCGAGCGCGAACGAGAGCGCGAAGATCTTCACCCAGAACTGATAGGCGTCCATCCACATCGCGTCGCCGGTGCGGCTGTGCGCGAGCTTGAAGAACAAGAGCACCCAGCCCAAGGCGATCGTGATCGTGGGGAACAGGATGTGGAACGAGATGTTCGCGGCGAACTGGATGCGGGCGAGCGTGAGGGCGTCGAGTTCCACGTCGGCTCTCCTAGGCGTCGTCGGCGGCGGTTGCGGGGCGGCGGCCGGGCAGGACGGCGAGGCGCCCGGTCCAATCGAGAGCTTGCTGCACGCGGGCGCCGAGCGTGAGCAGTTGGACCAGCCGTTCGGTCTCGAGCCGGCGCACATCGTCGTACCAGCCGGCGAGCAGCTCGATCAGCTCGTGCAGCTCGCGCATCCGCGCCTGGGCGTGACGGTCGGCATCCGTTTGCGGTTCGACCATCAGGGTTTCGCGCAGGAGCGTCAGCGTCGGATCAATCTCGCGCTTCTTGCGTTCCTCGACGAGCGTTCGAACGATCGTCCAGAGGTCCGCGGGCGTCGTGAAGAAGTCGCGGCGTTCGCCGAGCAGATGGCGGAGCTGGACGAGGTTCCACGCCTGCAGCTCCTTCAAGCCCATCGACACGTTGGAGCGGGAAAAGCCGAGCCGGGTGACGATGTCGTCGGCGCAAAGCGGCTCCGGCGCGAGAAACAGGAGCGCGTAGATCTGACCGACGGTACGGTTGATCCCCCACCGGCTTCCCATCTCGCCGAAATGGAGAACGAACGTCTGGACGAGCGGCGGCAAATTCATCGTCGGCACGGCCTTTCAGAAATTTCTGAAATGGATGTAGGTCGGTGCCAGCCTGCGTCCATCGGGTCAGCCGGCCGCAGGTCGCCGGCGGTAGGATGACGGCGAGCCGGCCGCTGGCGGCATTCGACCTCGACGGCACCGTGCTCCGCGGTCAGAGCGGCAGCGGTTGGGCATGGCATCTCGTCGGCCATGGCCTCATCGCGCCGCACGTGGCGCTGCGCGTGGCCGTGCTGCTGATCCGCTACCGGCAAGGCGCGGCGCTCGACTACGACCGGCTCGCCCAAGAGCTGCTCGGCGGCTTTCGAGGGCGGCCAATCGCGCGCTTCGAGGCGCTGCTCGACGGCTTCGTCGCCGATCGCCTCCTGCCGCAGGTGCGGCGCGAGGCGCGGACGATCATGGTCGAGCTCGCCGCATCGGGCACGCATGTCATTCTGGCGTCGGCCGCCCTTGAGCCGATCGTCGCCAAGATCGCCCAGCACCTCCCGGTCGAGGGCTGGATCGCGACACGGCTCGCGCCCGCCGAGGACGGTCGGTTCAGCGGGCGCCTGGACGGCCCGGTTCGCCACGGACGCGCCAAGCTCGACGCCGTCATCAGCTACGCGGACGCGCGCCTCGGGACTTGGCACCTCGCGCAAGCCTTCTCCGATCACCAGAGCGATCTTGCGCTGCTCGAGGCGGCGCGCCATCCGGTCGCCGTCAATCCCTCGCGGCAGCTGCGCCGGATCGCGCGCGAGCGAGGCTGGCCGGTCGCCGTTTGGCGCTGACGCGCGGCGGCAGATGCCGCATCGTCAGCCGAGCGATCGAGGCCGAACAGCGTTGCGTAAGATCATCCACATCGACATGGACGCGTTCTTTGCGGCGGTCGAGCAACGCGACGACCCGACGCTGCGAGGTCGGCCGATCGCCGTCGGCTCCGGCTCGCAGCGGGGCGTCGTGATGACGGCGAGCTACGAGGCACGCCCGTTCGGTGTCCGCTCGGCGATGCCGTCGGTCACCGCGAAACGGCTTTGCCCCGACCTGCTCTTCGTTCCGGCGCGGATGGACGCCTATCGGGCGGTGAGCCGCGATATTCGAGCGATTTTCGCCCGACATGCGGGCACGGTCGAGCCGCTATCGCTGGACGAGGCCTATCTCGACGTCACCGATGCGGCACGGACGCAGCCAGCGACGACGATCGCGCGAGCGATCAAGGAGGAGATCCGCGAGCGGACCGGCCTCACCGGATCGGCCGGCGTCTCGATCAACAAGTTCCTGGCGAAGCTGGCCTCCGACATGGAGAAACCTGATGGTCTCACGGTGATTCGACCGGAGGAGGCAATGCCCTTCATCGCGGCCTTGCCGATCGAGCAGTTCCACGGCGTCGGGCCGGTGACGGCCCGCAAGCTGAAGGCGCTCGGGTTTCATCGAGGCGCCGATGTGCGCGACGCCGGGCTCGACCGGTTGGTGCGCCGCTTCGGCCGGCACGGCGCTTATTTGTGGAACATCGCGAACGGTCGCGATGACCGCTCGGTCGTCGCCGATCGGCTGCGCAAGTCGGTCGGGTGCGAACGAACATTCGGCAACGACCTGTCGGATCGCGCCGCGGTCGCTGCCGCACTGGAGGCGATCGCCCACACGCTGGACCAACGGATCCGCGCCGCTGGGGTCCGGCCGCACACGCTGACGCTGAAGCTCAAGGATGACCGCTTCCGTGTTCGCACACGCACCCGGCGGCATGATGCGCCGCTGCTCGGGCCCGAGATCCTGGAGACGATCGGGCGCCGCCTGCTGGACGATGTCGAACTGGCCCGCCCGATCCGGCTGCTCGGCCTGAGCGCCTCAAGCTTCGATGGGCCAAGCCCACAAGGGGAGCTGTTCGAAGAGCAGCCCTAGACGCCGCTCCGTCAGCGCTCTTCGAGCAGCGCTGCGTGCATCGACCAGGCAGTGTGGCGGCGGGCCTTGGGGGCCACCGCCGTCGCGAAAAGCGGCCCCTCGAGGCTGTCTCTGAGCAATCTCGCACGTGGGCGGAGCCCAACCAAGCGGCACATAGTCGAAAAAAGATGCATGTCCTTCTCCTCCGAGAACAGTGCTTACGTAGCAAGAACATTAGAGAACGTAAAGAGAACAATCAGCGCCCAATAGCACCACGGTTCCAGCAAGCCCGAATTCACCTTTGGTAGAAGACGCGGCCGCCGACGCCGACCCCGCGTTTGCCGTCACGCGTCGAGAAACGTGTCGGGCGTCAGGCTGCGCGCATCCTGGCGCAGGTGGAGGATGGCCGGCCGGCCACTCGCCAGCGCCCGCTCGAACGCCGGCGCGAACTCGGCGGTCGTCGCTACTGTCTCGCCGTGGCCACCATAGGCGCGAGCGAGCGCGGCGAAGTCCGGATTGCGGAGACCGGTGCCACGGCGCCGGCCGGGATAGGTCCGCTCCTGGTGCATGCGGATGGTGCCGTATTGGCCGTTGTCGATGACGATCACCACAACGGCAGCATCGTACTGCACGGCGGTCGCAAACTCCTGACCATTCATCAGGAAGCAGCCGTCGCCGGCGAACGCGACGACGGGCCGGTCGGGGTGCGTGAGCTTGGCCGCGACCGCCGCCGGGGTGCCGTAGCCCATCGACCCGGACGTGGGGGCGAGCTGGGTCATCAGCTGGCGATAGCGGCGAAAACGGTGGACCCAGATCGTGTAGTTACCGGCGCCGTTGCAGACGATGGCCTCGGCCGGCAGCCGCTCGTTGAGCCAGCGCAGGATCTCGCCGAGCTGAAGCGGGTCACCGGTGGCTGAGCTGGTCCCGCTCCAAGCCCAGTAGGCGGCGTGCAGCGCGTCTGTCTCCGCCGCCCACATGGGCGCCGCCGCAGGTGGAAGCGCGGCGAGCGCTCGCGCGGCGGCGTTGGCGCCGGCCGGCAGAGCGAGATCGCAACGATAAACGCGCCCCAGCTCCTCCGGCTCAGCGTGGATGTGGACGAGAGCGCGATCGGCGGACCCTTGCAGCGGAAAGCGCCGGTAGCCGTCTGTCGACGCCTCGGCGAGACGCGTGTTGAGCGCGATCACAAGATCGGCTTCGCGCAGGTAGGCGCCGAGATCGGATGTCACGGTGAGGCCGACATGGCCGGCATAGGACGCGTGGTGGTTGTCGATCAGCGACTGGCGGCGAAAGGCGGCGCCGACGGGCAATCGCCAGGCGCCGGCGAACCGTTCGAGGTCGGCGCGGCCGGCCGCCGTCCAGCCGCCGCCGCCGACCATCAGGAACGGCCTCTTCGCCGCGCGCAGCCGATCGCCGACCTCCGCGATCGCGCCCGCATCGGGGGCGGCCTCAACCACCTGGGCCGGTCGCGCATCGGCGATGTCGACCGTCGCCGTCAGCACGTCTTCGGGAAAGGCGAGGACGACCGGTCCGGGCCGGCCGGAAAGCGCCGTCGCGAAGGCACGGTGCATCAGCTCGGGGATGCGTTCGACCCGGTCAACCTCGAACGCCCATTTCGCGATCGACCCGAAGAAGGCGGCATAGTCGATCTCTTGGAACGCCTCGCGTCCGCGGCTGTCGCTCGCGATCTGCCCGATGAGCAGCACCAGCGGCACCGAGTCCTGCCGCGCGATGTGCATGGCCGGGCTCGCATTGGTGGCGCCCGGCCCGCGGGTGACGAAGGCGACACCGGGCCGTCCCGTCAGCCGCGCGGTCGCGTCCGCCATCATCGCCGCGCCGCCTTCCTGCCGGCAGATGACGAACTCGGCGTCCGGCACGTCGTGAAACGCGTCGAGCACAGGCAAAAAACTCTCGCCGGGCACACCGAAGACCCGGCCGATGCCGTTCCCTACGATCTGGTCGACAACGATGCGCCCGCCGTTCCTCAGAGCCATGCCGGCCTCCCTGCCGTCGGGCGTGGAGAGCACAGCCGACGGCGGGGTCTGTCAAGCGGACCTGACGTGCGGGGACGGCGAGGGCGGCTCGCCCCTCGATCCTCGGCTCAGGAGGGCGGTGCGCTGCGTTCCTCGAGCAGGGCGATGAGCCCGTCGATGCCGCGCTGCTGGACGACCGAGGCGAATTCGCTGCGCTGGGAGATCGCCATGCTCACGCCTTCGATCTCGACGTCGATGACCTTGGGGCCCTCCGCCCGGTCGCGCACGCGCCAATCGATCCGCACGGGCTCGCCGGCGCTGCCGCCGACGACGCGCGTCTGCACCTTGACGTCGCGCGAGCCCGCGGGCTCGGCGCCGATGACCTCGACGCTCTCGCCGCCATAGTCGTCGATGCGCCGTGCGTAGGTCTCGAGGACGTAGCTCTCGAAGGCGGCGTCGTACGCCTGCTGCTGGTCGGCGCTGAGCGAGCGGTAGGGCGGGCCGAGAACGAGACGGCCGATGTAGCCGAGGTCGAATGCCTCATCGAGCATGTCGCGCAGCTGCGCCTCGCGCTCACCGATCGGCGCGCCGCTGGCGAGGACCGAAGTCGCGCGTTCGGTCATTCGGGCGACGAACGACTGCGCGGTGCTCGGCTCCAGGCCGAGCGCGGTGCCCGGCACCATGAGCAGGAACAGCAGGGCGCCGATGATTCGGCGAACGCTGGGGGTCATGCGCGTTCCCCATGAAGGGCCGATGGGACCGGTGTGATGAAGCGGATACGCGCCAGGGAGGCAAGCCGTCTCGTGATAACGGGCCCGCGCCCGGCAGCGCCGCGCGCTGTCACGATAATCGCACAGAAAACCACTAGGCCCACGCTCGTGTTATCTGCCGCCGCCGTCGGCGCGGCGATGACTCGTCCACCCAACTTCGAGGGCGCCCAGCGGCGCCCTTTTCTTTCGGTGTCCCGGTCCCGACGGTCCGCTAGGCAGCGTCGCCCTTGGGACCGGTGCTCCGACGGATCAGGATGAAGACGACGATGACGCTCGCAGCGAACAGAGCGAGCCCCGTGCCATAGAAGATCGCGTCCGTGGCGAAGCTCGCCATGAACAGCCCGACCAGGCCGAGCACGGCGATGGCGATACCAAACAGCCAGAATCCCATCAGGCTTCCTCCGTCGCAGTGTCGCCGCCGGCCCCAGCGTCCGGCAGCGCGACGACGTCCTTGTAGGCGTGCCACGTCGCGTGGCCAATGAGCGGCAGCGCGACGACGAGGCCGATGTACAGCGTGGCAAGCCCAGCGCCGACAAAGACGACGATCAACAGCCCCCACAGCGCCATCGCCTTGGCATTCGTCGTCACCGCGCGGACACTGGTCGCGATCGCCTCGACGACGTTGGCCTCGGGCCGGTCCAGCAGCAGCGGGATCGACACGGCGCTGATCGCGAAGGTCAGCGTCGCCAGCACGCCACCGACCGCGGTGCCGAAGATCAGGAACGGAATGGCGTGCGGCTCCAGGAACGTCTCGACGATGAGCTGGTCGATCGACGGCACGTTGCCGATACCGAAGTAGAGCATGAAGATCAGGGCGGCGACGCGGGCCCAGAAGATCAGGATCAGCAATAGGGCCACACCCATCAGCGCGATCTGCGAGGCGTTGCGCTGCCAGGCGCCGAAGACATCGAGAATGCTGGCGGTGCGGCCCTCGGCGCGCTGGCGGCTGATCTCGTAGAAGCCGGTCGCTGCGAACGGCCCCATGATCATGAAGCCCGCCGTCATCGGCAGCACCAGATAGGGAATGTCGGCGACGAATAGGCCCACGGTGATGAGATAGCCCGCCAGCGCGAAGACGACGCCGTAGCTCAGCGACGTCGCGGGCGATGTGGTCAGGTCCTTCCAGCCGGCGGCAAGCCAGCGCCAGGGCCGATCGATCTCGACGTGGCGGATGGACGCGCCGGGCTTTGCGAACACGGGAACGGCGTCGGTCATCGGAGTCTCCCTCCCCTACTGCCACCTATGAATAGCTGCCACAGGTCGCCTGCGTTGATCCACATCAAGGTCGTGTGTTGATGGCGCCGGCTACGGGGCATCTTGCGCGAGGGGGCCTGCCGCCGGTCGACAGCAGATCGCAAGGCATTGCCTTCATGTGAATGAAGGCGACAGGCGCCTACTGTTCGTTGGTCGTGCGGAGGGACAATGTCGACGCTTGCAGCTACCGCCGGTCCCGGTGCCGCCGCCGCTTCCAGGCCCGTGGAATACGTCGAGGACGTCATCCGCTGGCTCGTCATCGCGACGATCTTCTGGGGCGTGGTCGGGTTCATCGCCGGTACCTTCATCGCCTTCCAGCTCGCCTATCCGGAGCTGAACTTCGGGCCGGCCTGGCTCAATTTCGGGCGCTTGCGTCCGGTGCACACGTCGGCGGTGATCTTCGCCTTCGGCGGCAATGCTCTCATTGCAACCTCGCTCTACGTCGTCCAACGAACCTGCAGACAACGCCTTTTCGGCGGCACTTACCTCGCGCTGTTCGTCTTCCTGGGCTACCAGCTCTTCATTCTGCTCGCGGCAAGCGGCTACGTCTTGGGGATCACCCAGTCGAAAGAGTACGCCGAGCCGGAGTGGTACGTCGACATCTGGCTGACCATCGTCTGGGTCGCCTACCTCGTCGCCTTCGCCGGCACGCTGATCACGCGTCGCGAGAGCCACATCTACGTCGCCAACTGGTTCTACCTCGCGTTCATCGTCACGATCGCGATGCTGCACATCGTCAATAATCTGGCGGTGCCGGTATCGTTCGGCGGCACCAAGAGCTACTCGCTCTTCAGCGGCGTCCAGGACGCCATGACCCAGTGGTGGTACGGCCACAACGCCGTCGGCTTCTTCCTCACCGCCGGCT
>CAYUKE010000161.1:0-7570 GCA_964445185.1 uncultured Geminicoccaceae bacterium | reverse complement strand
AGAGCGGGATCGCCGACAGCTGGTAGTTCGTCATCAACGGGAAGATGCGGCTCGGCACGATGTTCAGAGTCTGCGCGTCGCCGAGGAGGAAGAGGAAGACGCAGGCGAGGCCGCCGGTGACGAAGGCGAGCGGCAGGCCCGCCATCAAGAGCACCAGGAGGCTGCCGAACATGATCAGGGTCAGCCACCCGATGGGGATTTCCAGGCCCACGGCTCAGGCCCTCCGCGCCATGGCGAGCGCCTCGAAGTCTCGTGCGATCTTGGCGATGCCCTGGAGAAGCAGAAGCAGGCCGCCCAGGAAGATCGCCCACTTGAAGGGCCAGTAGGGGATCGCCCACTCGGAGAAGCTGATTTCGCCGACCCGCGTCGCGTCCATCGCGAAGATCCAACCAGTGGCCAGCAGCGTGCCGGCAAAGATAAAGAAGAAGACCGAAGTCAGCAGATCGACGAACGCTCGTCCGCGTGGCGACCATCGTGCATAAAAAATGTCGACGCGTACGTGCGACTCCGCTAGTAGCGCGTATGCGCCTGCAATCAGATATTGCATTCCGAACATCAAGAACATGCCCTCGTGGGCCCAATTTGTCGGTGAATTGAAGACATATCGAGCCATTACTTCAAAATAATAGACGAAAACGGCGATAACTGACCAGTAGGCAACGAATTCACCTGAGTAGTAGGAGCTGCGCTCGATCACGCCGATCCAGCCGGAGCGCACATGACGGAAGTCACTTCGGAGCTGTTCGGCTTCGAGAGCCGCCAGCCTTTGTTCGTCATTGCTTTCGGCGGCGGCGAGCTCATCGCCGATAGCAGCTTGCGCGCGACGAACGAGACCTGGAATGAACAGGCCGTCGACGAGGACCAGGGCGATCACAGCGTAAAACAGCCACCCTGCCGTCCCTTCCCAGAAGTTGCGCGACGCGGTCGCGGCCTCCAAAGCCGGCTGGGCCTCGGCCAGATCGGTTTCCGCCTGGGCGAGGCGTTCCGTCCAGTCTGCGAGGGCCTCCTCCTCCCGTTCGAGCGCGCGCACCGCCCGCCGCTCCGAGAAGCTACCCGGCTCGGCGGCCGCGACCTGATCGGCGAGGCCCGCCAGGCGTGCGTCGGCGCCCAGGAGCCGATCCCGGGCGCGGACCGCCGCGCTCTCTGCGAGGCGGACGACGTTCGCAGCGTTGGACTGCTCCGTTCGCGCCTCGCCGCCCTGACCGTTGGCGAACAGGATCGCCAAGAACAGCGGCAGGAATATCAGGCCCCAGAGGCTGCGCAGGTAGAAGCGGTGCAGACCCAGCATGCCGCCTGCCGCCCAGATGATGTAGGCGAGCGGTAGCGAGTAGCCTGGGATGCGGCCGCGTCGCGCCATGATCATGGCGATCAGCGGGAAGAGCGCGAGCACCGTCCAAAAGAGCCAGTGCGGCAGCTCGAAATCGATGCTCGGCATCGTTTTGCCCTGGGCGCGGCAGCACCGCCCGCACCGATGGTGCGAGCGATGACGATGCCGGCGACCGTGCTAGAGGTCGAGGGTCCGGCCGGCAAGCAGCCGGTCGTCGACATAGCCCAGCGAGCCCGAGCGCATGTAGTCAAGGTGGAGTTGGAAGACGCGCTTCGACGCTTCGTCGCGCTCAGCGTACTTGAACCAGATCGGCACTGCGACCTCGGTCATCAGCTCGACGTCGTCCTGCGTCAGCCGCGTCACTTCAGTGCCGTCTTCTGCGAACTTGACCCAGGCTTCCTGATCGGCGCGCTGGACGGCAGCGTGATGCAGATCCGAGTACTCGTGGACTTCCATCTCGACGAACAGCTTCATCTGCGGCGAGAGCGCGTCCCAGGCGGCTTGACCAACGGTCAAGTCCATGAGGTCGACGGGCTGGTATACCGACATGAACCCGGGCGGGCCCATCGAGATGTAATCGGTCACCTGCGAGAACCCGAGGGCGTAGTTGACCGCCGGGCCGACGTAGTCGGCAACGTCGATCGTCCCCTTCTCCAGCGCCGGGAAGATCTCGGAGCCGGGTAGCAGCGTCGTCTCCGCGCCGATCTCCGAGAACAGCTCGGCGACCATACCGCCGGGCACGCGCATCTTGCGGCCGGCGAAGTCGTCGATGGAGCGGATCGGCACCTTGGAGTGGATGATGTTCGGACCGTGATGGATTGGCCCGACAAAGTACATGCCCTGCGCCGCGTACAGCTCGCGGGCGAGCTCCAGGCCGCCGAGGCCGTAGTAGAAGACGTCGAACTCGTGCGGGTTCCGGAGGCCGAGCGGGTAGCTGGTGAGGAACACCGCCGCCGGAATGATGCCTTGCGCGTAGATCGTGAACGGGTTCACTGCTTCGAGGACGCCGTTCTTCACCGCGTCATAGAGCTGGAAATCGCCAACCACGTCGTTGGCGCCGAACGGCTCGAAAGCAAGCTCGCCACCGCTCTTCTCGATGATCGTCGCGCACCAATCCTTAAAGATTCGCAGGCCTTCGCCGCCGGGCCACGAAGTCTGCACGCGCCAGGTGGTGGTCGCACCCTGCGCGGTCGCGATCGCCGGGGCGGCGACAGCACCAGCGCCGACGATGGCGCTCGTTCGCAGCAGGTTGCGGCGATCGAGTCTTCCCCGATGCGTGTTCATTGGTTTGGGCCTCCCTACAAGCCGTTTGGAATTCTGGCGCTTCGCCTATCCGGCTTTGATAGCGCGCTCTACAACTGGCGTAGCCCAGATCGACTGCAGAACCAACAGGACTTGTTGCCCGCTCCAACGGCAAAGGCGCACTCTGGGGGCGCCCGACGATCGCAATCCTGCGATCAGCTGTCGAATTGGTCGACCACCGCCTTTTGCTTCGACGTCTTGCCGATGCCGGGATTGAAGCTGTTGGTCGGGTCCAGCTCGGCGTAAAACCGGCGCAGGTCGGGCTTCGCCTCATAGAGGTGGCCGACATTATGCTCCGCCGGGTACTCGGCACCGCGTCGATCAAGCAGCTTGAGCATGTCCGTCTTGAGCCGCTGCACGTCGACCCCTTTGCGCACAACGTAGTCCTGATGGAAAACGTGGCAGAGGAAATGCCCGTAGTAGAGCTTGTGGACGAGCTGCGCCTCGATCTCCGGCGGTAGGGTCTCAACCCAGTCGTCGTCGTTGCGGCGCAGCGCGACGTCGAGAGCGAGGATGTCCTCCACCTCGTCGGCGTGGACGGCCTGGTAGCGAACGGCGGCTCCGGCGGCGGCGAAGCGGTGGAGCATCGCCTTCTTGGCCTCGGCGGCATCGCAGCGGAACCAACCGTCGGTGCCGACCAGGTCCTGCAGCAAGGCCTCGGTCGCTTCCCGCTGGTCGCCCGCAACCTTCAAGATCAGGTGGTGCTCGAAGCGCTCGCGAAATCGCAGCATCCGCTTCGGCAATGCCTCGGGCAGCAACCGGCTCATCCGCTGCAGCGCGCGATCGACCAGGTTCCTCGGCAGGAACCCGGCCTTGCTGAAGCGCGCGTCCGCCTGGCCCTTGAGCGCGAACATGGATGGCAGAACGTCCGTGCCGAACCAGTGGATGACCAGGAGCGTGTCTTTGCCGTAGCGCCACGCGATGTCGAAGATATCGCGATGCATGTACTCGGCGCTGATAGGAAGCTGATCGAATTCGGCCAGCATGCGCCGGCGAAGACCGGTGAGCGCGGCCGGTTCGTTCGTGCCGATGTAGTAGACACCGACGTCGGCCTCCGCCGGGAAGGTGTCCAAGCGCACCGCGAAGACCGCGAGCTTGCCGGCGCAGCCCGCGGCTTCGTGCAGGCAGCGCGGGTCGGCGTTGTAGCGGGCCGGGCTCGGCGCATCGATGTCGCGAACGCGGGTCTCGTAGCCGTCGTCGGAAGCCCTTGCCGTGCCGTAGTCGACGTCCTGCTCAGAGAAATCGCCGCGCTCCAGCCGGTCGAGGATCTCTTCGGGCGTCTCGCCGAGGTCGATTCCCAGGTGGTTGACCAGTTCGAGGCGGCCGTCCCCGTGCAGGCGCGCGTGCAGTGAGAGCTCGGTGTAGGCGGGGCCGCGGCGGACGAGCGCGCCGCCCGAGTTGTTGCAGATGCCACCGACGACCGAGGCGCCGATGCAGGACGAGCCGATGACGGAGTGGGGCTGGCGGCCGTAAGGCTGAAGGCGCCGCTCCAGCTCGTAGAGGGTGCCGCCGGCGTGGCTGACGATCTGCTCGCCGTTGTCGAGCAGATGGATCTTGCTCAGCTTGAGCGTGTTGATGATGACGACATCGCGGTCGTAGTCGCCGCTGGGCGTCGAGCCCTCGGTAAGGCCAGTGTTGGCGGCCTGCATGATTACGATGCGGTTGGCCGCGACCGCGCGCTGCAGCACAAGCCACAGCTGCAGCAGGGTCGTCGGCCGGACGACAACCTCCGCGGCGCCCATCCCAGACCGGTAGCCGCGTCGGTACGGCTCGGACTGGTGTGGATCGGTGATGACATTGCGGCGCCCGACGATCGTCTTGAGCTCATTGATGAACGCGTGCGGAGCCATCGCGTTCTCCTCCCTGTTGCGGCCTCGGCCGACGTGCTTTCTCGTCGTGTGAACGAACCACGAGCTTCTGTCTTCGGTCGATTTCGACCGAGGTCGCGAGGACGCCGCAAAGCCCGCAGTTGCGCGAGGTGTGCAATGTCGCACCTGCGCGGACAGCGCGTTCCCGCCCGGCCATGCGGGCGGTGCCGCCCGAGCTGTGCGCCGGCCGTCTTGCGTGCCCTTCACCTCCCAATTAGGTTGCGGCTATGAAATTCAAATCGCTTGAGCTTCTTATTGCTGCCAGCCTGATTTTCTATGCCCTTATTGCACTAGCCGGCAATCTGATGGCGCCGAAAGGTGAGTATTTTCCGTTCTTTAGTTGGTCGCTTTTCTCAACAGTGCCAAGCGATAAGAGCACGTTCGAGCTGCACATTTATCGGATTGGAGACATGGTGATCGACCCACCGCAGAATTTCTTCGCGCTAAGAGAGTACTTTGAAGCAGCGCAGGCGCGTTCTTCCCGCGTGTCGAAGGCGGCCAGACGCTTCGGCCGGGCGCTCCGTTGGGAGCGTGAGGATGCCGCGGCGTTCCGGGAAGTCTTCGAGGCGCACCTTCTGCGCGAGCACTCGGCGGTCGAGTACGCGATCGTGCGCGTCCGCTATCGGCCGCTGGAGCGTTGGCGCACGGGTGTCGTCGATCATCAAGAGGTAGTCGCACGGTTCATCGCCACGCGCGATCGATGACCCTCCGGCGCACGATCGAGATGGCGTTACTTACCTGGTCTCATCGCTTGCGATCCATCATGCGCGGTCCCCTTCGCGCGCGGCCACGCTGGGCGCTGCATGTGCGGATGTTCGACCAGGCGGTGCTGATCGTTCGCGCGTTCTACGCAATCAGCCTAGCGATGCTCTACCAGCGGGCGCGCGACATCTTCGATCTGCAGCATCTCGCGGTGACGGACCTTGACCTGTTATGGCCGGTCGCCTGGCTGGAACTGACCGGGACGGACGTGGGCATCGGGCTGGTGTCCCAGTTCGCCCTTCTCGCGGGCCTCTGCGGGCTGCTGGCCTGGCAGATGCTATGGGCGCGCATCCTCGTCAGTGTCGCGCTGCTCCAGCTCGCCGCGCTCGCTAACTCGGAAGGCTTCATCAATCACGGTCATCACGCATGGTTCTGGATCTCGGTCGCGCTTTGGTACCTGCCGTCAGGCCCGAGTGCCGAACTGCGCGCGACGCGGGGCGGGCGCGTGCGATTTCTCGTGGGCTTCGCTGCCGCGCCGGCGGCGATGCTACTGTTCTACGCCCTTTCCGGTGCGCACAAGCTCGCCGCGGCGCTGATCGCACCGTTCACGCCTGAGGTCAGCGGCTTCGCGCCGAACGCGATGGCAATCACGTTGGCCTGGCGGGCCATCGAAACGCATTCAACGCCGCTCTGGGCCCCTGTGGTGATCGATTTCCCCTTGCTCGGCTGGCCGCTCTATCTCGCGGTCCATTTCATCGAGTTTGCCGCGCTCTTCGTGATCCTACGGCCGAGGCTGCATCGGTTGTGGGGGTTGTTGCTCATTGCTTTTCATTTCGGGACGTTTCTATTTTTGGATATCACCTTTCCCCAGCATGTGTTGATCTGCGCGCTGTTCCTTTACATGTCGCCGCTGGGCATCGGGCTTGGCGGCGTGCGCGAGGCGGCTGCCGCGATTCCTCTCGTTGGCTGGGTCGCCCGCCGGTTGGAACGCATCTGGCAACCACACCCCTCATGAGCCTGCTCGACGCCGTGCCGCGCGTGAGCCTGATCTACGACGGCGAGTGCCCGTTCTGCTCCAGCTACGTCCGGCTGCTGCGACTTCGACGGAGCTTCGGCGCGGTGCACCTCGTCAATGCGCGTGACGGTGGCGACCTCGTCGCCGAGGTGACGCGGCGCGGCTACGTGCTCGACGAGGGCATGGTCTTGGTGCTCGACGGCAAGATCTTCGCAGGCGCGGAAGCGATGCACCGCCTTGCCTTGCTGAGCACCGCAAACGGGTTCTTCAATCGGCTGAACCGCGCGATCTTCAGCAGTGAGCGGTGCGCGCAGCTGCTCTACCCGCTGTTGCGCCGCGGCCGCAACCTCACGTTGTGGCTGCGCGGCCGGCGACCACTTGGTTGATCCTTGCTCCGGCCGGCGGCCAGCGATCGGGTTCCCACCGTCACAACGTCGTCGCCGGTCCCATCACCACGTCGGGGAGCCACGTCGCAAGGCTTGGAAAGAGCGACAGGATGACGATCGCCAGCACCATGCAACCAACATAGGGCAGCGAGCCAAGGAGTATCGTCCTCAGGGGAATATCCGGGGCGATACCGTTGATGACATAGAGGTTAAGACCAACGGGCGGCGAGATCAGCCCGATCTCCATGTTGATTGTGAGGACGACAGCGAACCAATAGGGGTCGAAGCCAGCGGAGGTGACGATCGGCAAGAGGATCGGCGCCGACATCAGGATGACCGCGACGGGCGGCAAGAAGAAGCCGGCGACAAGTAGGAAGAGGTTGATCGCGCCCATCAGGACCCAGCGATTGACGTCGAGGTCGCTGATCCAGGCGGCGATCGACTGGGTCACGAACAGGCTGGAGAGCATGTAGGAGAAGACGCCTGCCGCGCCGATGATGAAGAGGATCATCACGCTTTCGCGGGTGCTGTCGCGGAGCATCGTCCAGAGCGCCGCCGGCTGGACCAGACGGTAGATGATGATCGCGAGCACGATGCACAGCAGCGCGCCGACGGCGGCGGTCTCCGAAGGCGTGGCGACGCCGCCGTACATGGCGACCAGCACGCCGAGAATGATCAGCAGGAACGGCACGACGCGCGGCAGCAGCTCGACCTTCTGCTGCCAGGTGTAGCGCACCCGCCCGAGCGCCACGGCGGCTGCGCCCTGACGCCAGGTCTGGAAGATCGACCAAGCCATGAACAGCGCGACGAGCAGGAGCCCGGGCAGCACGCCCGCCAGGAACAGACGACCGATCGAGGTCTCGGTGGCGATGCCGTAGACGATCATCGTCACCGACGGTGGGATGAGGATGCCGAGCGTGCCGCCGGCGGCGATCGAGCCCGCCGCGACGCCGTCCGGATAGCCGCGCTT
>CAYUKE010000160.1:2002-7580 GCA_964445185.1 uncultured Geminicoccaceae bacterium | reverse complement strand
CGGCGATGGTGCCGGTGCGGCGGTCGCCGCCGGGGCGGGCACCCAGCTGACGGCTGCTGGCGCCGGCGAGGGTGAGCCGGCGGCCGGCGACCCGGCCGTTCTTGCCGGCGGCCGTGATGCTGCCGCAGCCGCGCGCGGGACACCGCCGCTTCCGGGCTCCGCGGTTCTCGGGGACGGCGGGGACGCCGGCATGAGCGTCGCCCTCGGCGATCTCAACATCATGGGCGGCACCACCGTGATCGATGGGACTGCGGTTGCCGCGGAGGCGGAGCTCGGGCTCGTCGAGGATCTGGAGGCCGGCTTCGGCTACCTCGCGAACATCGACGACGCGCAGCTCGGGACCGACGGCGACGACGTGCTCACCGGCGGTGCCGGCAACGACTATCTCTCGGGCGGTGACGGCGACGACGTCGTTTCAGGCGGGGGCGGGGACGACGTCCTTCACGGCGACGACGGCGACGATACCGTTTCGGGCGGCTCGGGCGACGACCAGGTTCACGGCGACGACGGCAACGACAACGTCAGCGGTGGTGGCGGCAGCGACAGCGTCCATGGCGGCAGTGGAGACGATCGGCTGACTGGCGGTAGCACGGCCGATTGGGGCTTCGACAACCTATACGGCGGCTTCGGCAACGACACCTACGTCGTCAAGCACCTGACCGACGTCCCCGACGAGAGCTGGGTCGCCGACAACGGCGTCGATCGTTTCCAGGTGGCGGCGGGGTTCATCGACGACTTCACGGGGAGCAAGCCTTACTTCACTGCGGCCGACAGCTTCGACGCGCTGCCGCAAGATCTGCCGGCCGGTAATCATGTCCACGTCTCGCTCGGCATTGAGGACATGCTCATCGCCGGCGACTGGGATGCCGACCTCTACGGTGGTGGGGGCCGGAACGTGCTCGTCGGCAATGCCGGCGACAACACGATCAAGGGGTTCGCCGGCGCCGACGTCCTCGACGGCCGTGGCGGGACGAATCGCCTCGAGGGCGGCCGTGGCAGCGACACCTACCTGATCGACGCGAGCTACTCGGCGGTCGACACGATCGTCGATGCGAAGGGCGTGAGCACGCTCCGCTTCGCCGGGGTCGATTTCGTCGATCTCGGTATCGAAACCTCGGGCGACGTCGTCACCTTCTCGTTGGATGGTGTCGTTCGGGCACGCATCGACGGCTACGCCGCCGATGGGCCGCTGTTTCGGATCGAGGCCGACGACGGCGTCTATCGGCTCCCCGGGAGCAACCATGCCCCGTCCGCGACGGGCGCGTTCGCCGATCGAGCGCTTGCCGAAGACACCGTCGAGAGCTTTGCGCTGCCGGCGGACCTGTTTACCGACGTCGACCCAGGCGAAACGCTCATGCTTTCGGCGAAGCTCGCCTCCGGCAAGCCGCTGCCGAGCTGGCTGACCTTCGACGAGGCGACCGGTCGCTTCACGGCGGCGCCTGAAAACGACGATATCGGCGCGATCGATGTGCGCGTGATCGCCACCGACAGTTTTGGCGCGCGCGCGACGACGACGTTCGCGATCGAGGTCACCAACGTCAACGACGCGCCCGAGGCGAAGCTTGCCTGGATGGAGCGGGCGGCAACCGAGGACGCGTCCTTCTCTTGGCAGCTGCCGCAGGGGCTTTTTACCGACGCGGACGCCAACGACACGCTGACCATCTCCGTCGATCCGGCGCAGCTTCCTGCCTGGCTCACGTTCGATCAGGCGACCCAGACCTTCGCGGGCACACCGCGCAACGCCGACGTCGACAGCTTCGACATCGTGGTCGAGGCGCGCGACAACGCCGGCGCCACGGCCAGCGCCACGGTCACCTTCGACGTCCGCAACGTCAACGACGCGCCCACCGCAGGCGCCGTGCCACCGGACGACCAGATTCAACGACTCGTCGCCGACGGCGAAGTTTACAGCTACACGCTGCCCGAGGGGCTGTTTCGCGACGCCGATGCCGGCGACGTCCTGACCTTGCGCGCGACCGCAGGTGATGGCGGGCCGCTTCCGTCTTGGCTGCGGTTCGATCCGGCCACGGCAACGTTTACAGGGACGCCTCCAAGCCTCGACGTCGACCCGTTCACCGTTACCGTCATCGCGCAGGATGCCGCCGGCGCCGAGGCTGAGGTCGCGCTGCTGTTCGACGTCGACACGCTCGACCTGAACCGAGCGCCGATCCTCAAAGCGCCGCCGGTTGAAGCGCTGACGGGCGCCACCGGTCAGCCGTTCCGGTGGGACATGCCGGTGAACACCTTCGTCGACGAGGACGGTGACCTGCTGACCTACCGCCTCGAGGGCGTCGACGGCGCGGCGCCGCCATCCTGGCTATCGATCAATGCCGCGAACGGCGCGCTCTCGGGCACCCCGGGGCTCGGCGAAGCGGGAACCCATGCCGTGCGCGTGGTGGCGGTGGACCCGGGTGGTGCAACGGCTGCACTCGAGACGTCCATCGAGATCGTCGCCAACACGGCGCCAACGGTCGCCGAGCCGTTGTCAGCTTGGCATGTCGTCGAGGATGCGCCGGGTCAACTCCTGCAGCTGCCGGCGGGATTGTTCGTCGACGCCGAGGCTGACCTGCTCAGCTTGTCGGCAACCTTGGCCGACGGCAACGCACTCGGCGACGGCTTCCTGTCGTTCGATGCCGCGAGCGGGCAGCTCTTTGCGGCGCCGACCAATGGCGATGATGGGCCGGTCACCGTTCGGATCACGGCCACCGACGCTTGGGGCGCATCAGCCTCCACACTTCTCGACGTCGTCGTGACGCCGGTCAACGATGCGCCGATCGTTTCTGCACCGAGCGGTGATCAGCTTAGCGCGCTTTCGGCGGTCGAGGACGAGCCCTACGCTTGGCAGCTTCCGCAAGGGACGTTTTCCGACGAGGAGGGCGATCCGTTGACGTTGTCAGCGACGCTCGCGGACGGCGGCCCGTTGCCGGATTGGCTCAAGTTCGACGCTTCCTCGCAGACGTTTCACGGCACGCCGGGCGATGCGGCGACGTCATCGCATCGTATCGTCGTCACGGCGACCGATCCCGCCGGCGGTCGGGCCGAAATCACCGTCGATCTTCAAGTCAAGGCGACGAACGACGCGCCGGAGCTTGCCGGTGCGGTCCAGGCCCAAGTCGCGGCCGAAGGTTCGCCCTTCGCGCTGACGCTACCCGGCGGGCTGTTTGTTGATCCCGACGGCGACTCGCTGACGGTGCGCGCGAGCCTAGAGAACGGTGCGGCGCTGCCTGAGTGGTTGTCCTTCTCGGGCGGGACACTGAGCGGCACGCCCGGCGCGGACGACATCGGCAGCCTAACCATCTGGCTAGCAGCGGAGGATCCGGCCGGGGCCACCGCCACGACGGCCTTCCGGCTCGATGTGCACAACGTCAACGACGCGCCGGTGGTGGTCGATGCGTACGCGGACGCGCCCGTCGTCATCCTTGAGGCAAGCGTCGCCACGATCGACCTGTCGCCGCAGGGTCATTTTTTCGACCCCGACGGCGATCTTCTGACGCTGGTGGTGACCGACGCCGACGGCAACGACCTGCCGAGTTGGCTGACGTACGACGACGTCAGCCGGACGCTGACCGCGTCGCCGGACCTGGCGGCAGCGGGCGTTGGCTCGATCACGCTTGCCATTGCGGCACGCGATCCCTTCGGCGCTGAAAGCGCGCCGACGCTGCTCGAGGTCGTCGTTGCCCCGCTCGAACCCCTGCTCGACCCACTACCCGAGATCGTCACAGCGTACGAAGACCAGCCGATGGTGCCCCTCGTCCTGACCGGTCGATACGCTGCGGCTGAGGGCGCCGTCCTCGCCGCCTCCGCCGCCGACGGTTCCGCTCTCCCGGACTGGCTCACGTTCGACCCGGCCACCGGTTCCTTCTCGGGCACACCGGACAATCACGATGTCGGCAGCACATCCATTCGGATCACGGCGACGGATGCGGCCGGGCACGCGGACGACGTCTCATTCACGTTGACCGTCGCCGACACCAACGACGCGCCGACAGTCGGGGCGGCGATCGCCGATCTGGCGGTCGGCGAAGGCGACGTCATCGCGATCGCGCTGCCGAGCGACCTCTTCGCGGACGCTGATTCCCGCCACGGCGACGTCTTGGCACTCTCGGCGTCCGATCTGCCCGATTGGCTGTTCTTCGACCCGGCAAGCGGCGCCATAACAGGAGTGGCGCCGGAGGTTGTCGATGCGACCTCGCACGTCATTACGGTACGCGCCACGGATCGGGCCGGCGCCTCCGCCGAGACCAGCTTCACGATCCATGTGGACCCCACCAACCTCCCGCCGCAAGTGGCGATGTCGCCGGCACCGCTCGCTGCCATCGAAGGGCAGCGCTACGAGTGGGTATTGCCGGCCAATACCTTTGACGACCCCGATGGCGACATGCTCGCGCTCACGGCGAGGCTCTCGGACGGCTCGGAGCTGCCGGCATGGTTGAGCTTCGACGCGTCCACGCGGCTATTCAGCGGCACGCCGGGTGACGCGGACCCCGGCACGCTGCGGATTGAGGTCACCGCGACCGATCCCAGCGGTGCCGCGGTGAGCACGGTGCTGCAGCCACTGAAGGTTCACAACATCAACGACGCGCCCATCGTGACCGGAGCCATCGCCGACCAATCCGTCGGCGATGGCGCGCTTCTGAGCTTCACGCTGCCGTCGGGCCTGTTCGCAGACCCCGATGCGGCGTTCGGTGACACGCTTCAGTTGAGCGTGCCGGACCTCCCGAGTTGGCTTCGCTTCGACGCCGAGACCGGGCGCTTCAGCGGCTGGGCGCCCGAGGTTCCTGCCACGCAATCGCTCGTGCTGACCGTTCGCGCCGAGGATTCCGATCTGGCGGCGGCCGAGGCATCGTTCCGGCTCGAGATCGTCGCGGACGATGACGCGCCCGTGGCGACGCAGCTCCTCGCTGCCCAACAAGCGCAGGAAGATGCAGCCTTCGCGTGGCAAGTGCCTGCCGACGCGTTCGTCGATCCCGAGGGCGAGGCGCTGAGCTACGCGGCGCGGCTGGTGGATGGCGCGCCGTTGCCGGCTTGGCTGAGCTTCGACGCGCCGACGCGGACGTTCTCGGGCACGCCGGGCGACGGCGATGTCGGGACGGTGGCGGTGGTGGTGACGGCGACCGATCCTTCGGGCGCGTCGGCGGAAGCCGGGTTCGACCTGGTGGTGGCGGCGGTGAACGACGCGCCGGTGGCGACGACAAGCCTGGCGGATCGGGCGGTGGGTGAGGGCGCTTCGGTGTCGGTCGTGCTGCCGGCGGGCCTGTTCGCCGATGCCGATGGCGACGTCTTGACGCTGAGCGCGCCGGGTCTGCCGGACTGGCTGAGCTTTGATGCGGCATCGGGCACGATCAGTGGCACGGCGCCGTCGGTCGACGCTGATCAGAGCTTCGCGGTGACGCTGCGGGCGACGGACCCGAGTGGGGCCACCGTCGAGACCGGCTTCGAGATCGCGGTGACGGCCGCGCCGAACGCGCCGCCGGCGCTGATCGCGGCGCCCACGGCACCATCCGCGCAGGAGGACGCAGCCTACGCGTGGCAAGTGCCTGCCGACGCGTTCGTCGATCCCGAGGGCGAGGCGCTGAGC
>CAYUKE010000160.1:0-1902 GCA_964445185.1 uncultured Geminicoccaceae bacterium | reverse complement strand
CGACGGACCCGAGTGGGGCCACCGTCGAGACCGGCTTCGAGATCGCGGTGACGGCGATCGCCGAACCACCAGCGTTGGCCGACGTCGAGATCGATGCCGATGGCGCGCTCCCCGCAAGCTTGCTGCCAAGCACGCACAGCCACGTTGAAGCGGAGCATGTCAATCAGGGTCGCCTGTACAAGCTGACGACGGATCCGGTACCGCCGGAGTTTGCCGCGCTCACCACGAGCATGGGCGTATCCGACTACGGCTACTACGGCATCCAGCACATGGAGTTGACTTCGGTCTACGCCGACGGTGTGACGGCGAAGGCGATCCTCGGCGGCGAAGAAGATAACGTCCTCCTCGGCAACAACGCGCGCGACATCCTGATCGGGCAGGATGGTGACGACCGTCTGAGCGGCGGCGCAGCAGACGACCTGGTCTACGGTGGCGCCGGTGACGACATCCTTGCGGGTGGCAGCGGCGCGGATCGTTTGGACGGCGGCCGCGGCGATGATCGCTACGAGATCGGTGGCCTCAACGACGGCGCCGTCGACACCATCTTCGACATGGACGGCGCCAATCTTGTGGACTTCGATGGCGTTGATGGGGCGCAGCTGAGTTTCGGGATGGATGGCGCCGATCTCGTCGTGGCGGTCGATGGAACGGACGCCGTTCGTGTTTCGGGCTTCGAGGGCGACGACAGCACCTTCGACATCCTCGCCGATGACGCGCACGTGACACACGCGGCGCTGGTTTCGGCGGTGGAAGAGATGCGGGCGGCGTTCGATGCTGGTGCGCGAACACCCATGGCCGACGTGTTGGATGGTTGGCTCGGAACGGCGCAAGCGGCGCCGCCGAACGACCCGGTCGGCGCGTTCGCCCAGGTTGCGGCCGACGCGCCCGTTATCGAAGTCTCGCCACCGGAGCCTTTGGCGGTCGAGGACGGAGGCGGCTTCGATGTCGCTGTCGGTGCCGCGACGCACAACGAGACGGCGTCCGGCCTGGCCGGCAAGCATGCCGGCGAAGAGGATCAGGTCGCCGTCATCTGACGCGGGCCGCTTGTTCACGCGACAGCGCTTCACTATGAGGGGGCGCCTTGATTGCGGCGTCGACAACGTGGGGCCATCCGTGGACGTTTCGACCATTCGCTTGGGTCTGCCGAAAGGCCGGATGCAGGACGAGGTCCTGCGTCTCCTGCAGGATGCGGGGATCCGGTTGACGTTCGGTCGTCGGGGGTATCGTCCGCAGATCTCGCTAGAAGGCTTCGATGCGAAGCTGCTGAAGCCACAGAACGTCGCCGAGATGCTTCACCACAGCTCGCGCGATCTCGGCTTGTGCGGCGCCGACTGGGTCGCCGAGCTGGACCTGGACTTGGTTGAGCTCCTGGACACCGAGCTCGACCCCGTGCAAATCGTCGCCGCCGCCGCGCCGGACTTCGACCCACGCGCCGCGCGCTTCCGCGTCGCGACGGAGTATGAGCGCCTCACCCGACGTTGGCTGGTCGACGCGGGCTACGCCGCCGATATCGTGCGGGCCTACGGCGCGACCGAGGTGTTTCCGCCTGAGGATGCCGACTGCATCGTCGACAACACCGCGACGGGCGAGACGCTGCGGGCCAACGGCCTCGTGATCATGGCCACCTTGATGACGTCCTCAACCCGCCTCTACGCCGCACGGCGGGCGATGGACGATCCGCGCAAGCGGCGCGGCATCGAGCATTTCACGATGCTCTGTCGTTCGGTGCTCGACGCCAGGCGCCGGGTGATGATCGAAGCCAACGTGCCGGCCGAGCATCTCGACGCCGTCGTGTCCGTGCTGCCTGGGATGGGCCAACCGACGGTCGCGTCGCTTGCGGGCGGTGGTGGCTTCGCCGTTTAGGCGGCCGTGCCGCGGACCGAGCTGCCGCGGCTCATTCCG
>CAYUKE010000159.1:2741-7593 GCA_964445185.1 uncultured Geminicoccaceae bacterium | reverse complement strand
GTCGCCGCCGGGCTTGCTCATACCAATGGTCGTCCTCGTGGGAACCAGAGAACGAAGGTAACCACGACGCCGGTTGCGAACAACCCCGGCCAACGGCCAGCGCGATACCCCTGCGATTGCTGGCTCAGTCGTCGGCCTTTGGCGGGACGGGCCGCTGCTCGACGACCTTGTCGACCAGGCCGAAGGCCTGCGCATCCTCGGCACTCATGAACTTGTCACGCTCCATCGAGTCCTCGATGACCGCGAGTTCCTGGCCTGTGTGCTTGACGTACAGCTCGTTCAGGCGGCGGCGGATATGGAGGATCTCGCGGGCGTGGATCTCGATGTCTGTCGCCTGCCCCTGGAAGCCACCCGATGGCTGATGGATCATCACGCGCGCATGCGGCAAGCAATGGCGCTTGCCGGCGGCGCCCCCGGCGAGGAGCAGCGAGCCCATGCTCGCCGCCTGGCCGATGCAGAACGTTGCGACGTCGGGCTTGATCAGCTGCATTGTATCATAAATCGCCAAGCCGGAGCTTACGACGCCGCCCGGCGAGTTGATGTAGAACGCGACGTCCTTGTCCGGGTTGTCGGCCTCGAGAAACAATAACTGGGCGCAAACCAGCGAGGCCATGTGGTCCTCGACTGGGCCGGTTAGGAAGATGATTCGCTCCTTGAGCATCCGCGAATAGATGTCGTAGGCGCGTTCGCCGCGGCTCGTCTGCTCGACGACCATCGGCACGAGATTGGCATTGATCTTCGTCACGTCGTCACGTCGTCCTTCTGCGCTGCGGCGGCCGGGGTCCCGGTCGCCTCCGGGTCGGCGGCCTGCTCCTCGGCGTCGGGGTCGCGGAGCAACTCCTCCGGCGATACCTCTCGGGTGGTGACCTGGGCGATCTGCAGCACGAAATCGACCACCTTCTCCTCGAAGATGGGCGCGCGCAGCTGCTCGCGGGCCTCGGCGTTGCTCTGAAAGAACTCGAAGACCTGCTTCTCGCGCCCGGGGTAGCGCCGCGCCTGCTCGGTCACCGCGCGTGCGAGCTCTTCCGGCACAACCTGGATCTCGTTGACCTTGCCGATCTCCGAGAGGATCAGGCCGAGACGCACCCGGCGCTCGGCGATCCCTCGATACTCGGTGCGCGCGTCCGCCTCGCTCTTGCCTTCCGCCTCGAATGTTTGCCCGAGGCGCTCCATCTCGTCGGTCAGCTGTTTCCAGATCGCCTCGTACTCGAGCTCGACCATGCCGGGCGGCACCTCGAAACTGTAGGCATCGGCGAGTACGTCGAGGAGCGCGCGCTTGGCGCGGAAGCGGGAAGCCTGGTCGTAGCGCTGCTGGAGCTGGCCGCGGAACGCCTCGTTGATCGCATCGACGCTCTCGAACCCGGCCGCCTCGGCGAAGGCCGCGTCCAGCTCCGGCAGCTCGCGCTCCTCGACCGCCTGCACCTTGACGTCGAACGTGGCGGCCTTGCCGGCGAGATCCTTCGCCCCGTAGTCCTCCGGAAAGGTGACCTCGAAGCTCGTCTCCGTACCGGCCTCGGCACCGGTTAGCGCGTCCTCGAAGCCGGGAATGGTCATGCCGGCGCCGAGCTCGATCTTGAAGCCCTCCGCTGTGCCACCTTCGAACGGTTCGCCATCGCGCTTGCCGACGAAGTCGATGGTAAGGAGGTCGCCGATCTGCGCCGGGCGTGCCGGCTGCGGCGCCTTCCACGTGGCACGGCTGCGCTGGAACTCGCCAAGCGCCCGCTCGACCTCGGCATCGGCGACCCTGGCCGTGGGCTTCTCGATCTCGAGCGCCTTCAGATCGGGCAGCGGCACGTCGGGCATCACCTCGACCGCCATCTCGAACTCGAGATCCTTGCCCTCGTCGAAGCTCTTGACCTCGATCTTGGGTCGCAAAGCGGGCGTCAGCTCATGCTCGGTCAAGGCCTTCTGCGAGCCATCATTGACACTCTGCTCGACGATCTCGCCAAGGAGCGAACGGCCGTACTGCTTCTTCAAGAGCGCCAGCGGCACCTTGCCGGGCCGGAAGCCCGGCAGGCGCGCCGTCTGGCGGATCTCCTCGAGGCGGCCCTCGATCCGTGTCTCGATCTCGGCCGCTGGAACCACCACCCTGTACTGGCGCTTCAGTCCCTCGGCGGACAGCTCCGTCACCTGCATTGGTCAGCCTTCTTGGTGAAGTTCTGGGCGGGCCTCGTCGCTGCGGTGGTGCGGGCGGAGGGACTCGAACCCCCACGGCCGAAGCCACGGGAACCTAAATCCCGCGCGTCTACCAGTTCCGCCACGCCCGCACGCCCCGACACCCCGCCGGCCATCGGGAACGGGGGCTATAGCAAGGCGGCCGGCGCCGGCCAAGGACAACCGGACCTCGCGCCGACGTCGGGGTTCCCCCGCCCCGACGGCACCGCCTAGAACGAGCCGCAGATCCGAGCGTGGCGCCGAGGACACTCCCCATGACCCTGTTCTTTCTGGCCCTCGGCCTGGCGCTCTTGCTCGCCGGCGGTGAGGGCCTTGTCCGCGGCTCCGTCGCCGCCGCCCGCGCCATCGGCATGTCGCCGGTCGTCGCCGGCCTGGTGCTGGTCGGCTTCGGCACCTCAAGCCCGGAGCTCGTCACCTGTCTAACGGCGGCGCTTCAAGGCGCACCCGGCCTCGCCGTCGGCAACGTCGTCGGCTCCAACATCTGCAACATTCTGTTGATCCTCGGCATCACCGCCGTCCTCTTCCCGGTCGCCGTCGACGCCCCCGCCTTTCGCCGCGACGGCACGGTCATGCTGGCCGCGACGATCGTCCTCGTCGGGCTTGTCCTGGTGGGCGTGGTCCCTCGCTGGGCCGGCCTGCTCCTGGTCGCGGCGATCGTCCTCTACATCGTCTACACCTACCGTACCGAAACCTCGAACCCGAGCGCCGCCGAGGCCGTCTATACCGAGGAGATCGAGGTCAAGACCCAGGCCGGCCTGAGCCTCACGGGTGGCCTCGCACTCGCCGCCGCCGGGCTCGGCGCGGTCATCCTCGGCGCCGACCTCCTCGTCGACTCGGCCGTGGCACTGGCCGTCGCCGCCGGCGTCTCCGACACGCTCATTGGCCTCACCGTGGTCGCCGTCGGCACGTCGCTGCCCGAACTCGCGACCGCGATCGTCGCCGGGGTTCGCCGTCACCCGGAGGTCGCCTTCGGCAATGTCGTCGGCTCGAACATCTTCAACGTCCTGTTCATCCTCGGCACCACGGCGGTGGTGCAGCCGATCACCATCCCGCCCGAGGTCGCGCGCTTCGACATCTGGGTGGTGCTGGCAGCGACGCTCTTGATGGTCGCCTTCGTCCGCAGCGGCTGGCGGGTGAGCCGGCGTGAAGGCGCCCTGCTGCTGGTTGGCTACGCCGCCTATCTGGGCGCGCTGGCCGCCTGGAACCTGCCGGGCGCCGCTTGACGCTTTCAAGCTGGCGGGGCTTGGCGTAGAGCCTCGCCATGCACGAACGGGTCCTGATCCTCGACTTCGGCTCGCAATACACCCAGCTCATCGGCCGCCGCGTGCGCGAGCTTGGCGTCTATTGCGAGATCCACCCCTGGCAGATCGGCGACGCGGCGGTCCGCGCCTTCGCGGCCCGCGCCGTCATCCTCTCGGGCGGCCCCGCGTCCACCTATGGCGACGACGCCCCGCAAGCACCCGCCGCCGTCTTCGATCTCGCCGTCCCGGTGCTCGGCATCTGCTACGGTGAGCAGACAATGTGCGCGCAGCTGGGCGGTCGGGTCGAGACCGGTCAGGTGCGCGAGTTCGGCCGTGCCGAGATCACCGTCGCCGAGGCGTCGCCGCTCTTCGCCGGCACCCTCGATGCGGGCGAGCGCGCCGTGGCCTGGATGAGCCACGGCGATCGGGTGACGGCCCTGCCCCAAGGCTTCCGCTCGATCGCGACCAGCCCGGGCGCCCCCTTCGCAGCCATCGCCGACGAGGCGCGGCGCTTCTACGGCGTGCAGTTCCACCCCGAGGTCCATCACACGCCGGTCGGCCGCGACCTGTTGCGGAACTTCCTCTTCACCGTGAGCGGTCTCAGCGGCGACTGGTCGATGCGGGCGTTCCGCGCCGAGGCGACCGAGCGGGTTCGCGCCCAGGTCGGCGCGGGCCGGGTCATCTGCGGGCTCTCGGGCGGCGTCGACAGCTCGGTCACCGCGCTCCTTCTGCATGAAGCGATCGGCGACCAGCTCACCTGCATCTTCGTCGACACCGGCATGCTCCGCGCGCATGAGGCCGACGAGGTCGTGACGCTGTTCCGTCGGCACTACAACATCCCGCTCGTCCACGTCGACGCGGGCGAACGCTTCTTGGGTGCGCTACGAGCGGTCGAGGACCCCGAGACCAAGCGTAAAACCATCGGCCGCCTCTTCATCGATGTCTTCGACGAGGAGGCGCAACGGCTTGGCCAAGTCGACTTCCTCGCCCAGGGCACGGTCTATCCCGACGTCATCGAGAGCGCCCGCGCCCACGGCACCGCGGTGACCATCAAGAGCCACCACAATGTCGGCGGCCTGCCCGAGCGCATGCGCCTGGCGCTGGTCGAACCCCTGCGCGAGCTGTTCAAAGACGAGGTCCGCGCGCTCGGCCGCGAGCTGGGCCTGCCGCCCGAGTTCGTCGGTCGCCACCCTTTCCCCGGGCCCGGCCTCGCCGTGCGGATCCTCGGCGAAGTGACGCCAGAGCGCGTGCGGCTCCTGCAGCAGGCCGATCGCATCTATCTCGAGGAGATCCGCGCCGCCGGCCTCTACGACCAGATCTGGCAAGCCTTCGCGGTCCTGCTGCCGGTGAAAGCCGTGGGCGTGATGGGCGACAACCGCACCTATGAGAGCGCCTGCGTGCTGCGCGCCGTCACCTCGGTCGACGGCATGACCGCC
>CAYUKE010000159.1:0-2731 GCA_964445185.1 uncultured Geminicoccaceae bacterium | reverse complement strand
TCACCAAGATGGCCACCCGCATCGTCAACGAGGCGCGTGGCAGCTACCGCGACACCTACGACGTCACGAGCATGCCCCCCGGCACGATTGAATGGGAGTGAGGCCGATGGCGGCCTCCGGCCCGCATCAGCCACCCGCCTCGCGCGCCAGCAGGCGGCGCTTGCGCTCGGGGCCCCAGCGGTAGCCGCTGAGGCTGCCGTCGCTGCGGACAATGCGGTGGCAGGGGATGGCAAC
The DNA here is from genome assembly GCA_964445185.1 of uncultured Geminicoccaceae bacterium. Taxonomy (GTDB): domain Bacteria; phylum Pseudomonadota; class Alphaproteobacteria; order Geminicoccales; family Geminicoccaceae; genus JAAAPF01. The sequence goes on along the minus strand of CAYUKE010000159.1, from coordinate 2,497 downwards.
GGCGACCGGGTTGGCGCCGCAGGCCTGCGCCACGGCGCGCACGGCCTTGGGCGCGCCAATTGCAGCCGCGATCTGCGCATAGGTGCTGGTCTCGCCGGCCGGCACGGCACGGAGCGCCGCCCAGACGCGCTCCTGGAATAGTGTGCCTTGGATATCGAGCGGCAGCTCTTCGGCCGCCGCCGGGTTCTCGATCCGCGCGAGCACGCGCCCGATCAGACCGGCGAGATCTTCCGCCGCAGGGTGGAGCTCGGCACGGGGAAAGGTCTCGCGAAGCTCGGCCTCGAGACCTTCCCGGTCTTGGCCGAAGCGCACGCAGCAGACGCCGCGCTCGGTTACCGCCACCAGCACGAGCCCGAGCCACGTCTCGCGCACCACGTAGTGGATGGCGACACCGGCGGCGCCCGCCCGGTAAGTGCGCGGGTCCATCCCGAGCCGCGCGGTCGATCCCTCGTAGGCCCGCCCCGGGGTCGTGTAGCCGGCGGCGAGGATCGCGTCGGTCACGCTGGTCGAGTCGGCGTCGCCAAGGGCGGCCCGGAGCCGCGCCTCACGGTGGGCCTTGGCGTAAGCCTTGGGTGTCATGCCGGCGATCCTCTTGAAGACACGGTGGAAGTGATGCGGGCTTAGGCCCGCCTCGGTTGCCAGCTCGGCGAGCGAGGGCTCGCGCTCGGCCCTCTCGATACGGCGGCAAGCGCGCTCTACGGCCTGCCCGAGCTCCTGCGCCAGGGACGGCTCGTTGGGCCGGCAGCGCCGGCAGGGGCGAAAGCCGGCCGACTCGGCGTCGCGATTCAGGGTGAAGAAGATGACGTTGCCCCTATTCGGCCGGCGGCTCGGACAGCTCGGCCGGCAATAGACGCCAGTGGTTGTTACGGCGTAGACGAACACCCCGTCCTGCGCTGGATCGCGGGCGACCACCGCCTGCCAGCGGGCCTCGTCGTCGATCGTCGTGATTTCTTCGAGCATCTGGTCCTGCATCCCGTCGCCGACGGCGTCGCGCTCCGTCACCCGGACCATGGCGCAGGCGGACGATCCCTGCGCGCCATTTCTTGCGATCAAATTCGACGCGCCGGGCGGGTGAGTTTGGTGTCCAGATCCGGGACGCACGAACGCGCGCGCTCGGCTACCGGAACGGCAGAAACGCGCCCTGGAGAACCACCTTGCTCGCCAACCCAACCGACGCCGATACGCGCTGGCAGGCCGTCGTCGCGTCCGATCCGCGCTTCGACGGAGCATTCGTCTATGCGGTGCGCACGACAGGCATCTATTGCCGCCCGACCTGCAGCGCCCGCCTGCCTCGGCCTCAGAACGTCCGCTACTACGACCTTGCCGCCGCCGCCGAGGCGGACGGCTTCCGCCCGTGCAAACGCTGCCGGCCGGAACCGGATCCGGCACCCTGGGGACGCCGCGAGGCGCGGGGTGCCGTTCTGTTCGTCGATCTGGTCGACAGCACGCGAACCGTGGCGAAGCTCTCGCCGCTCGCCGCGTTTGCCCATCTGGAGACCTTCTACGAGCACGTCGGCGCGGCGGTGGAGGAGGCGGGCGGCGAGGTCCATAAGCTGCTAGGCGACGGCGTGCTCGCGTGGTTCGAGCGGACGGGGAGTAAGCGAAACGAGGCCGCGGCGGCGTTCGCCGTCGCGAGGCGCGTGCGCGACACCGGTCGACGCGACCAAGCGGTTCGCTTGGGGCTTCACTACGGCCGGGTCGGCGTCGGGCCGGTGTCGCGCGTCGGCAGCGGTGTGGAACTCGTCGGCCGCACGGTCACCGTCGCGAAACGCCTCCAGGAGGCGACGAAGCGCCGCCGCTGCAGCTTGCTGGTCAGCGACGCCTGCCTCCGCGCGAGCGGCGCGCGCCTGGGCAACCCCCTTCAAATCAAAGTTCCCGAGCGGCTGAGGCTGCGCGGCTGCGGCGAGGTCGCCGCGTGGCGGGCCTGAAGGTACGCACCTCGCTCCTTTTGTCTTTTCCACAGGCTCCCGGCGATGCTATCACTTTGATAAAGCCGCGGAAGCTGGCTGGGAGAGCACAGTGGCGGATAAAGGCGACGCGTTCCGCACAGCGGAGGCGCTCCTTCGTTTATACGGCGACCGTGCCGAGCTCGAGGCGCGGGAAATCTGGCGTCTGCACAAATCTGCCGGCGCCACGAACGCGGCGCGCGTGTGGCAACGCGTGCTCGACACCATCGCCGCCCTGCGCGCGCGGCGGCGCCCGCTTTTGCACTGAGGCGCCGCCGCGCCTGCCGGCCTACCAGCGGTGGGACCAGCCCGACCTCGGCAGCGGCAGGGGTTCGCCCGCTGCGTCGTGTACCGTGACGCCGCTGCCTGCCACCGTCCGCCCGATCCGCGTCAGCGGCACGTCCGCAAGCTTGGCCATCGCCCGGACCTGGAGCCGGCCTTTGATCGGGACCGTGAAGACCAGCTCGTAGTCGTCACCCCCGGCGAGCGCGGCGGGGCGGGCGTTTTGGGGATGCTGCGCCCGGGGCGACAGCGGCAGGACGCTGGGCGCG
>CAYUKE010000158.1:0-7597 GCA_964445185.1 uncultured Geminicoccaceae bacterium | reverse complement strand
GGTGATCTGTGGCGGTCGCCTCGGTGGTGCCGAGATCGCGCGGTCGGAGATGTACCGCGAGGGGCGGGTGCCCTTGCACACGCTGCGCGCCAACATCGATTTCGGCCGGGCGACCGCGTTCACCCCCTATGGCACCTGCGGGATCAAGGTTTGGGTGTTCCGTGGCGAGATCATGGAGCATGACCCGATGGCTTTCGAGAAGCGCCTCCTGGAAGGCGCCCCGCAGCGCAACTAGCGGCGGGCTGAGGAGCGGCGAGACATGTTGCTGCCAAAGCGGACCAAGTTCCGCAAACGCCACAAGGGCCGCATCCACGGCTTGGCGAAAGGCGGCGCCGATCTGAACTTCGGCGCCTACGGTATGAAGTCGACCGAGCCTGGCCGGATCACCTCGCGCCAGATCGAGGCGGCGCGACGCGCCATGACCCGGCATCTCAAACGGCAGGGCCGGGTGTGGATCCGCATCTTCCCCGACCACCCGGTGTCGGAGAAACCGGCGGAGGTGCGCATGGGCAAGGGGAAGGGGTCGGTTGAGTATTGGGTCGCCATCGTCAAGCCCGGGCGCGTGATGTTCGAGATCGATGGCGTTCAGCCCGCGCTGGCCGAGGAGGCCATCCGTCGCGCCGCGGCTAAGTTGCCGGTGCGCACCCGCTTCATCCAGCGGGTCAGCCAGGAGGTTGCGGCATGAAGGCCGAGGATGTCCGTGCCAAGACCGCTGACGAGCTGACGGCGGCGCTGCTGGCGCTGAAGAAGGAGCAGTTCAACTTGCGTTTCCAAAAGGCGACCGGGCAGCTGGAGAACAGCAGCCGAATTCGCGAGGTGCGCCGCGACATCGCTCGTATCAAGACGATCGTCGGTCAGCGCCAGGCTGCGGAGGGCAAGGCCGATGCCTAAGCGCGTGCTGCAAGGGGTCGTCGTCAGCGACAAGACGGACAAGACGATCGTCGTCCGAGTCGAGCGACGCTTCAAGCATCCCCTCTATGGCAAGTACGTTCGCGCGTCGAAGAAGTACCACGCGCATGACGAGGACAATGCCTGCAAGGTCGGGGAGACGGTGCGGATCGTCGAATGCCGGCCCTATTCAAGGCTCAAGCGGTGGGAGCTGCTCAGCCAAGACCGCGCGGCGCCGGAGGTTGAGGCATGATCCAAGCCGAGACGAAACTCGACGTGGCGGACAACTCTGGCGCGCGACGCGTGCAGTGCATCCGCATTCTGGGCGGCTCCGTGCGGCGCTCGGCGTCGATCGGCGACATCATCGTGGTTGCGGTGAAGGACGCGATCCCGCGCGGGCGGGTGAAGAAGGGTGACGTCCACAAGGCCGTCATCGTTCGCACCGCCAAGGAGATCAAGCGGCCGGACGGTAGTGCGATCCGCTTCGATCGCAATGCGGCGGTCCTCATCAACAACGCCGGCGAGCCGATCGGCACCCGCATCTTCGGCCCCGTCACGCGGGAGCTGCGGGCGCGGCGGTTCATGAAGATCGTGTCGCTGGCTCCGGAGGTTATCTGATCATGGCATCTGCGAACCAGGCGGCCGCGCGTCCGCCGAAGCGCAAGATCAAGAAGGGCGACCAGGTCGTCGTGCTGACCGGAAAGGATCGCGGGCGTCGCGGCGAAGTGCTCAAGGTTCTCCCGCGCGAGGAGCGCGTGGTCGTGCAGGGCGTAATGATGGTGAAGCGCCACGAGAAGCCAGGACCGCGGGGCGGTGGCGGCATCGTGAACAAGGAAGCGCCGATCCACATCTCCAACGTTTCGTTGATCGACCCCGAGACCGATCGCCCGACCCGAGTTGGCTCGCGCGTGCTCGACGACGGTCGCAAGGTGCGCGTCGCGCGTCGCTCGGGCTCGGTGATGGAGGGGTGACGGCGGTGGCTCGGTTGCACAACCACTACCAGGAGGTGATCCGCCCGGCGCTGCAGGAGCGGTTCGCCTATACGAACCCCATGCGGGTGCCAAAGCTCGACAAGATCGTCATCAACATGGCGGTCGGCAAGGCGGTGCAGGATCGCAAGAAGCTCGACGCGGCGGTTGTCGAACTGACTAAGATCGCCGGGCAGAAGCCTCTGATCATCCGCGCGAAGAGATCAGTGGCGAACTTCAAGCTGCGCGAAGGCATGGCGATCGGCTGCAAGACGACCCTGCGCCGGGCGCGGATGTATGAATTCATGGATCGTCTCATCAATATCGCAATGCCGCGACTACGCGATTTCCGGGGCGTTAACCCGAAGGCATTCGACGGCCGGGGGAACTACGCGCTCGGGCTCAAAGAGCAGCTCGTCTTTCCTGAGATCAACTATGACGACATCGACGAGGTGCGGGGAATGGACGTCATTTTCTGCACGACGGCGCGAACCGACGAAGAAGCTCGGGCCCTGTTGGAGGGCTTCGATTTGCCGTTCGAGCGCTGAGCCGGGGAGATAGCAGACATGGCGAAGAAGAGCGCCGTCGAGAAGAACGAGCATCGTCGCCGTCTCGTCGCGCGAGATGCGGCGAAACGGGCAGCGCTGAAGGCCCAGATTCGCGATCCGAATGCGGACGCCGAGGATCGCTACGAGGCGGTGCTCAAGCTTGCGAAGTTGCCGCGCAACGGTGCCCAGGTTCGGGTGAAGAACCGTTGCGTGGTCAGCGGGCGGCCGCGCGCGTACTATCGTCGGTTCGGCCTGTCGCGGATCGCCCTGCGCGAACTCGCTTCCGAGGGCCGGGTGCCCGGTGTCGTGAAGGCGAGCTGGTAGGAGACCCCGAATGGCGATGACCGACCCCCTCGGGGACATGCTGACTCGCATCCGCAACGGGCAGATGGCCGGCAAGGGCGCCGTCTCGAGCCCCGCCTCGAATCTCCGCCGGCGCGTTCTCGACGTGCTGCAGCGGGAAGGCTACATTCGGGGCTACTCGATGAGCGAGCCGACCGCCGGGAAGAAGGAAGTGGCGATCGAGCTCAAGTATCACAACGGTTCGCCGGTCATTAAGGAGCTCCGTCGGATCTCGAAGCCCGGCCGGCGCGTCTATGCCGGCGTGCGCGACCTGCCGCGGATCTACAACGGCCTCGGGATCGCGATCATGTCGACGCCGCGGGGCGTCATGTCCGACGCCGAGGCGCGCGACGCGCACGTTGGCGGCGAAGTTCTTTGCATGGTGTTCTGATCATGTCGCGTATTGGCAAGCATCCGGTAGCCGTGCCGACCGGCGTCGACGTCGTGCTCGACAGTCAGACGGTACGGGTTAAGGGCAAGCGCGGCGAGCTTGAGGCGCGGCTTCCGGAGGAAGTCGTCGTCAGCCTCGAAGACGCAGTCGTCACCGTTAGGCCGCGCGATCCGGACGATCAGCGCTCGCGCGCCATGTGGGGGATGGCGCGAACGCTGGTGGCCAACATGGTCGAAGGCGTGACCACAGGGTTCACTCGGCAGCTTGAGATTTCGGGTGTCGGTTACCGCGCCAACGTTGACGGCGGGATCTTGAACCTACAACTCGGCTTCAGCCACGACATCAAGGTGGCGATCCCGCCGGACCTCGAGGTCAAGGCGGAGACGCCGACGGCGGTGACGATTTCTGGCGCGAGCAAGCAGCGGGTCGGACAGCTGGCCGCCGAGATCCGCGGCTTTCGGCCACCGGAGCCGTACAAGGGCAAGGGCGTGCGCTACGCCGGTGAGCAAATTCTACGCAAGGAAGGCAAGAAGAAGTAATGGTCGCGCCGAGGAAACGTTTCGAGCGGCGGCGGCGGCGGGTGCGCTTCACGCTGCAGCAGCGCGGTGGTGGCCGGCCGCGTTTGTCGGTGTTCCGCTCCGGCAAGTATATCTACGCCCAGGTCATCGATGACCACGCCGGCCATACGCTGGCAGCGGCGTCGTCGCTGGAGCCTGGGGTCAAGGCCGAGCTCGATGCGACCGGCGACCGCGCCGCCGCCAAGCGGGTCGGCCTCCTGGTCGCCGAGCGGGCAAAGGCGGCGGGCGTCGACGCCGTTGTCTTCGATCGCGGCGGCTATCGCTATCACGGCCGCGTGGCGGCGCTTGCCGATGGCGCCCGCGAGGGCGGCCTGACGCTGTAGGCACGGACGAAAGGGACGAAATGGCTCGGGGACGTTCCGAGGACCGCGGCGACGATCTGGTCGACAAGCTGGTTGCGATCAACCGTGTCGCCAAGGTCGTGAAGGGCGGGCGGCGATTCGGCTTCTCGGCGTTGGTGGTGGTCGGTGACGGCAAGGGCCGCGTCGGCTACGGCACCGGCAAGGCGCGTGAAGTGCCGGAGGCCGTGCGGAAGGCCACCGAGCAGGCGAAGCGCGGCATGATCCGCGTTCCGCTCATGCAGGGACGCACGCTGCACCACGACGTCAAGGGGCATTTCGGCGCCGGGCGCGTTCTGATGCGCAGCGCGCCTGCCGGCACCGGTGTCATCGCCGGTGGCCCGATGCGTGCTGTGCTCGAGGCCCTTGGCGTCCAGGACGTCGTGGCCAAGTCGATGGGCACCTCGAATCCTCACAACATGATCAAGGCGACGTTCGAGGCCCTCAGCATCGTGAACTCGCCGAAGTCGGTTGCGGCGAAGCGGGGCAAGAAGGTCGCCGAGTTGACCCGGCGCCGCGAGGCGCCGGCAGAGAGCGTAGCGGGCTAGGTAATGGCGGACCGGTTTCTCAAGATCACGCAGACGCGGAGCCCGATCGGGCGTTATCGCTACCAGCGCGAGACGCTGGTCGGCCTTGGCTTGAACAAGATGCACCGGACCAAGGTGTGGAAGGACACGCCTGAGGTGCGCGGTCGCATCGCGAAGGTTCACCATCTCGTGGCGGTCGTCGAGCTCGACCGTCCGGAGGATTGAGGCATGCGGCTCAATGAGCTTCGCGACAACCCCGGCGCGCGCAAGCCGAAGCGGCGCATCGGCCGGGGTATCGGCTCCGGGCGCGGCAAGACGGCCGGCAAAGGTCACAAGGGGCAGAAAGCCCGTGCCGGCGTCGCCGTGGCGATTTTCGAGGGTGGGCAGATGCCAATCTACCGGCGGCTGCCCAAGCGGGGCTTCAAGAACGCGCCGTTCAGGACCACGTACCAACTCGTAAATTTGGACCGGCTGCAGCAGGCGGCTGACAGCGGCAAGCTACACCCAGGTGCTGTGCTCGATGCCGACGCGTTGGCCAAGGCGGGTGTCATCCGCAACGCCAAGTCGCCGGTGAAGCTGCTGGCACGAGGTGAGGTGACGGCGGCCTTGACGCTCGACGTCGACCGCGCGTCGCCGAAGGCCGTTTCGGCCGTTGAGGCGGCTGGCGGCAAGGTGACCGTTCGCGAGGCCGCGGGCGACGATGACACGACGGCGGTGGCCGCGACCGACTAGTGGCGGTAGCGCCCTGAGCGCGAGGCGTTAGATGGCATCAGTAGCTGATCAGCTCGCAGCCAACGTCAATTGGCGCGCGTTCGCTCGGGCAACCGAGCTGAAGCAGCGTATCCTGTTCGCGCTCGCGGCGCTCGTGGTCTACCGGCTTGGCACTTTCATTCCGTTGCCGGGCATCGACGGCGAGGTGATGGCGGAGATCTTCCGCCAGCAGGCCGGCGGCATCATGGGCATGTTCAACATGTTCGCCGGCGGCGCGCTGGAGCGGATGTCGATCTTCGCGCTCGGCATTCTCCCCTATATCTCGGCCGCCATCATCATGCAGTTGATGACGGCTGTGTCGCCGACCTTGGAGGCGTTGAAGAAGGAAGGGGAGAGCGGCCGGCGGACGATCAACCAGTACACCCGTTATCTGACCGTGGCCCTCGCCACGTTTCAGGCCTACGGTCTGTCGGTCGGCTTGGAAGCGATGAGCGGGCCCTCTGGGCCGGCGGTCGGCGACCCGGGATGGTTCTTCCGCGCGACGACGGTGATCACGATCGTCGGCGGCACGCTGTTTCTGATGTGGCTCGGCGAGCAGATCACCGCGCGCGGTATCGGCAACGGTATCTCGTTGATCATCTTCACCGGCATCATCGCCACACTACCAGCGGCGCTAGCCAGCACGCTTGAGCTTGGTCGCACCGGTGCCTTGTCGCCGCTCTTCATCATCTTCCTGATCGTGCTGCTTGTGGCGGTGATCACCTTCGTGGTCTTCATCGAACGCGCGCAGCGGCGGGTGCTCGTCCAGTATCCCAAGCAGCAACGCGGCAACCGAATGTTCGGCGGTGAAACGTCACACTTGCCGCTGAAGCTCAACACCGCGGGCGTGATTCCTGCGATCTTCGCCAGTTCCCTGTTGCTGCTGCCGGCGACATTGGCCTCGTTCACCGGTGGTGCCGGGCCAGACTGGCTGGCAACCGTCAGTGCCTTGCTGGGTCGCGGGGCGCCACTCTTCATCCTCATTTACGCGTCGCTGATCATTTTCTTCGCGTTCTTTTATACTTCCATTGTCTTTAACCCAGAAGAGACCGCGGACAACCTCAAGAAGCACGGCGGGTTTATTCCGGGCTATCGTCCTGGACCAAGGACAGCGGAATACCTCGATTATCTGTTGACACGCTTAACGACGGTGGGCGCGATCTATCTGGCGGCGGTGTGCGTGTTACCAGAGATCTTGATTTCTCAGTACGCGGTACCGTTCTATTTCGGCGGCACGAGTGTGCTGATCGTGGTCTCGGTGACCATGGACACGGTTGCGCAGATCCAGTCGCATCTGATCGCGCACCAGTACGAAGGGCTCATCAAAAAAGCCAAGCTCAGAGGGCGGCGCTCATGAACATCATCCTCTTCGGTCCGCCCGGGGCTGGCAAAGGCACCCAGGCGGATGTGCTGAAGCGCGACTTCGCGCTGGCGCATTTGTCGACGGGCGACATGCTTCGGGCGGCTGTCGCCGCCGGCACCGATGTCGGCCAGCGGGCCAAGGCGCTGATGGACGCGGGCAAGCTGGTGCCCGACGAGGTCATCACCGACGTGCTTGCCGAGCGTATCAGCCAGCCTGATTGCGCGAACGGCTTCATCCTTGACGGCTTCCCGCGGACGCTGCCTCAGGCCGAGGCGCTGCAGACCATGCTGACCCGCATGGACCGTGTGGTGGATGCGGTGATCGAGGTGCGCGTGCCGGATGAGATTCTGGTTGGGCGGATCGAAAAGCGCGCCGCCGAGACCGGTGGTGCCAGGGCCGACGACAACGTTGAGACCCTGAAGAAGCGCTTGGCCGTCTACCACGAGCAGACGGCGCCAGTGCTGCCGTTCTATGAGGCGGCCGGGCTCCTCCACGTGGTTGACGGGGATCGGCCGATCGAGGAGGTGACAGCGTCGATCAAGGCTGCGCTGGGCTAGTCGACGCATCGCTGCGGTCGGCGTTGACAACGTCGACTTCTTGCCTATGTTCCTCGGGCTTCGCGCGGCGGCACGCCTGTGCGTGGCTCGCGAAAAGGAGAGGTTTCTGTGGCGCGTATCGCCGGTGTCAACATTCCGAGCGACAAGCCGGTGGGCGTGGCGCTCACCTACATCTATGGCGTCGGCCGCTTCTCGTCGACGAAGCTGCTGCGTGACCTGGACATTCCCTGGGAGCGCCGGGTCAACCAGCTGACGGACGCCGAGATCCTGCAGATCCGCGAGAAGATCGACCGCGAGTACAAGGTGGAAGGGGATCTGCGTCGCGAGATGGCCATGAGCATCAAGCG
>CAYUKE010000157.1:0-7699 GCA_964445185.1 uncultured Geminicoccaceae bacterium | reverse complement strand
CACCTCCGGCCCGAGGATCCCAACTTCAACAGCTTGTTGGAAACGCTCTACGCCGGCAGCCGCGAGCCCTTGATGGTGCTGAAGTACCTGCCGGCGATCCGCGAGGGCGACAAGCGCATCATCCTCATCGACGGCAAGCCGCGGGGCGCTTTGAACCGCGTGCCGGCCGACGACGAGACGCGCGCCAACCTCCATGTCGGCGGCCGCGCCGAGAAGGCGCGCCTCACCAAGCGCGATCAGGAGATCTGCGAGGCGATCGGCGAGAGCCTGCACCGGCAGGGCCTGATCTTCGCCGGGATCGACATCATCGGCGGATACCTGACGGAGATCAACGTGACCTCGCCGACGGGCCTGCAGGAGATCGATCGCTTCGACGGCGTGAGCCTCGAGGGCGAGATCTGGGACGTCATCGAGGAGCGTCACGCGAAGACGCGAATGGGCCTGCCCGTCTGACCCGCGCGCCCTTGCGCCAGCCGCTCAGATGCGCGTCCTGTGGTGCTGCAAGCAAAGGCCCCGCCGCTTGGGCGGGGCCTTTCGTGCGTTTGGCGCTGTTCGGAGTAGCTCAGGCGGCGTGCGCCAGAAGCACCTTCTCGAGCTTGGCGGTCGCCTTTTCCTCATCGGTATTGTCGATCGCCGCGACCTCGCGGGCGAGCCGCTCCAGCGCCGCCCGATACATCTGCCGCTCGCTGTAGGACTGCTCCTGATCCTCGGTCTTGTGCAGCTCGCGGACGACTTCGGCGATCGCGACCGGGTCGCCTGAGTTGATCTTCGCCTCGTACTCCTGCGCGCGACGGCTCCACATCACGGAACGACGCGGCTTGATCCGGGTCTTCAGCGTCTCCAACGCCGAGTGGATCTTCTCCTTGGAGGACAGCTTGCGCATGCCCGATCGGGCGACCTTGTCGACAGGAACGCGCAGGATCAGCCGATCCTGCTCAAACGAAACGACAAACATCTCGATCTCGACACCGACGATCGTCTCTTTCTCGATCGCCGTAATCCGGCCTACGCCGTGCGACGGATACACGATGTAGTCACCCGCAGCGAACGCCAGCTTCTTCACCATTCAGTCTGTTCCTTCGTCAGCGCCGACGCTTTCGCGGACCACAAAACCAGTGCCCTCCGACGCCACGCGTCGAGATGTTCGATGTCCACCAACTTTAAGGGAGCCAGCGGTAGGGGAGGGCTAGTTGGATCCGCACCCTTGGTCGTTCGGCCAACACACAAGGCGCCGCTTAGGTAACACAAAACTGTCGCTAAAGCCAGCTATACGGTTGAGGTGCGCTGGCGCGCCTCAACTTCCCTCGCCCGGCCCAGAGTCGAAGAACTTCTCAAACTTGCCCGGCATTCCCTGATAGTTCTCCGCGTCGCTCGGCGGCTCACCCTTGCGGGCGATGTTGGGCCATGGGCCCGTACTATACTGCCGGTTGAGTTCGAGCCACTTCTCAGCGTCCGGCTCGGTGTCCGGGAGAATAGCTTCCGCTGGACATTCCGGCTCGCACACGCCGCAATCGATGCACTCGTCTGGGTTGATGACCAGCATGTTGGCGCCCTCGTAGAAGCAGTCGACGGGGCAGACCTCGACGCAGTCCATGTACTTGCAGCGGATACATGCCTCGGTGACCACGTAGGTCATGGCCGGCGGTCCTCTCGAAACGTGGCTTTATGTTGCGGCTTACCGCGTCGTCGAGCCGTTGTGAAGCAGACCAATACGCCCATCTGCCGCTCAGCGACGACCGAAAAGCCGCTCCAGATCGGCACGTTCAAGCTTGATGTAGGTCGGGCGGCCATGGTTGCACTGCCCGCTGTTCGCCGTCGTCTCCATGGTCCGTAGCAGCGCATTCATCGCCTCGACGGTGAGCCTTTGCCCGCTCCGGATGCTGCCATGGCAGGCGATCCGGGAGGCGAGTGCGAGCAGGCGCTCCTCCAGCGCCGTCGGCCCCTTGTCGTCGGCGAGGTCGTCGGCGAGGTCCTTGACCAGAGCCTCGGCGTCGACCTGGCCAAGGGCTGCCGGCACCGCGCGGACCAGGACCGCGCCGCGACCGAACGCCTCGATCTCGAGCCCGAGGCGGAGCAAGTCCGCGGCCGCGTCCAGGAGGCGTGCGGTGTCCGCGTCGCCGGGCTCGACGACCACCGGCAGCAGCAGCGCCTGCCGCGGGACCTCGGCGGCAAGGCCTGTCTTGAGGCGTTCGTAGACGATCCGCTCGTGTGCGGCGTGCATATCGACCACGACGAGGCCGTCCTCTGTCTCCGCCACGATGTAGGTGTCTTGGACCTGCGCGCGGGCGACACCGAGCGGCGCCTCGTCAGCGGTGGCTGGCGGGCCCGCCGGTTCGGGCGCTGGCACGGCGGGTGCTGGCGGTGCCCCGTAGGCTGCCCTGGGGGCGGCCAAGCCAAGCGTCGGCGCCGCCTCACGGCCCCAACCGGCGGCCGTTCTTGGCAGGGGCGGCGTCGTGTCCCCGGTCCGGAACGCGCCGAGGGCTGCCGTGGAGACCGTGCGGGCGGTGCGTTGGCCGCCGTCCGCAAGCGCGCGCTTGATGGCGCCGACGATCAGGCCGCGCACGGCGCCGGCGTCCTTGAAGCGAACCTCCGCCTTGGTCGGGTGGACGTTAACGTCGACGGCGTCCGGCGCGACGACGAGGCGGACGACGGCGACGGCGTGCCGGTCCGCGGCGAGCAAATCCTGGTAGGCGGCACGGAGCGCCCCTAGCAGGAGGCGATCGGTGACCGGGCGCGCGTTCACGATCAGGTATTGGTGGCGCGCCGTTCGCGCCCCCGCCGTCGGCAGCGCGCAGAGCGCGTCGAGCGCAACCTCCTCGCGCTCGGCCTCGACCCGGAGCGCGTCGTCGAGCGCAGCGCCAACGACCGTGCGGGCGCGCGCATCCGGTGCCGCGGCGGCGAGATCGAGCAGCAGCCGGCCGTCGTGGCGAAGCCGCAGGGTGACGTGCGGGTGCGCCAGTGCCAGGCGGCGGGTCGTGTCGGTGACCGCCTGAAGTTCCGCTCTCTCCGACCGCAGGAACTTGAGGCGCGCCGGCGTCGCGTAGAACAGGTCGCGGACCGCGACATCGGTTCCGATTGGTGCAGCGCACGGCTCGCGCTCGCCCGCCGCGCCGGCGTCGACGACGAGGCTCCAACCGTGCGCCGCGTCGGCCCGGCGGCTGGTCAGCGTGAGACGGCCCACGGCCGCGATCGCGGGCAGCGCCTCGCCGCGAAAGCCAAGGTAGCGGAGATCCAGAAGGTCGTCGCCGGCGAGCTTCGACGTGGCGTGGCGATCGATGGCCAGTGGTAGCTCGTCCGGGCCCATCCCGTGCCCGTCGTCCCGTACCCTGATCAGCGCCCGACCAGCCGCCTCGAGCTCGACCTCGACGCGCCGGGCGCCAGCGTCGACGGCATTTTCGACGAGCTCCTTCACGACCGCCGCCGGACGCTCGACGACCTCGCCGGCGGCGATCCGGTTGACGAGCGTCTGCGGCAGGCGGCGGATCGCGACCATGGCGCCAGTCTAGGTCGTCCGCCCGCGCTGTGAAGCGGCCGCGCGGGGGGTTGGGGCTGCTCCTAGAGGGTCAGAAGGAGGCCGACCATCATGACGACGTAGCCCACGGTTTGCAGGAGCTCGCCGCCGATCCAGGCGCTTAGGCCCCGCGCCGTCCCCAGCACTGCAGGATAGGGTGCGCCGACGATGCCGCTGCGGTCCGTGGAGAACCCACCCGGCGTGCCGGCGCAGCGTGCGCCCAGCGCTACCATCACAACGCCGAGGACGATGATGACTAAGGCGTGCATCGCGTTGACCCCCGCTCTGTCTGTGTGACAAAGCCGAGAGCTAGCGAGCGCGCAATCGCTGATCTGTGATGACCTGCACGCTAGCGTCGCGTGACGTCAGCCTTCCAGACCCTGCGGTTCGCCGACGACGACAAACAGCAGCGCTTCCGGATCGAACAGCGCCGCCGCCACCCGCCGAACGTCGTCCAGGTTGACGGCCTCGATGTAGTCGTTGCGCCGCGTCAGGTAGTCGCTGCCGAGCCCGGCCACCGACATGCCCATGAGCAGCGACGCGACCCGCGCGTTGCTGGTCAGCCGCAGAGGAAAAGAGCCGGTCAGGAAGGTCTTCGCGCCCTCAAGGTCGTCCGCCGAGATCTCGCCCGCCGCCATCCGGGCCACTTCTTGCCGGACGAGGCGAATGCTCTCGGCCACGTCCTCGTTGTTGGTGGCGACGCCGCCGGACCAGAGCGGGCTCTTCTCGGTTTCGAGGAGGTAGCTGTAGGCGGAATAGGCGAGCCCGCGCTTCTCCCGGATCTCCTTGAGCAGGCGCGATTGAAAGCCGCCGCCGCCGAGGATGTAGTTGGCGACGTAGGCCGCATAGTAGTCGGGATCGAGGCGGTCGATCCCGGCGTGGCCGAAAGCGACGACGCTCTGCGGGACTGCCTGCTCGACCACAGTAGTCTGACCGTTGGCCGGGGTCACCGCCGGCACCGCGGGCGCGGGCGTCGCTTCCGGCAGCGCACCGAACATCCGGTCTAGGGCTGGCGCCAGCTCTTCGGCGGTGATGTCACCAGCGACGCCGATATGGAGCTTGTCCCGGGCCGCCTGCGCGCTCCAGTAGGCCAGGAGATCGTCGCGGCCGAGCGCCGCCACCGTGTCGATGTCGCCCTCGGCCGAATGCCCATAGCTGTGCTCGGGGAAGGCCGTTGCGAAGAAGACGCGGCGGGCGATCGTGCTCGGATCGTTCTGCCGGCGCTTGAGGCTGGCGACGAGCTGGGCGCGGATGCGCTCGATCGGCTCGGCGTCGAACCGTGGGGCCGCCAGCGCATCGCGGAGCAGATCGAACGCGAGCTCTCGGTTGGCGCTCAGCGTCCGCAGGTCGCCGGTGAGCGCGTCGCGATCCGCATCGAAGCTGAGGCGGATGGCGTTGTCCTCGAGTTCCGAGCGGAACGCGAGGCTGTCCCGCTCGGCGGCGCCTTCATCGAGCAACGCTGCCGTCATCCGGGCGAGGCCGGCCTGCTCGGCGGTCTCGTATTGCGCGCCGCCCTTGAGGGCAAACGACACCGCGATCAGCGGCACGGTCGGCTCCGGCAGCAGATAGGCGGTGATCCCGCTCGGGCTCGTCACCTCCTCCACCGGTACGGCGGCGGCGCTGCGTTCGGCCGGGCCGAACGCGATCGCGCCGATCAAGAGCGCCACTCCGTAGAACGTTCGCATCCGCTCACCCCGTCTCCCCCGTTGCCCCGTCCCGCGGTGCGCGGAGGAGCCCGGTCACCGAACGCTCCAGCCGCAGCACGTCGCGGGCGGCTTCGTTCACCTGCTCGGCGTCGATCGTTCCCATCCGTTCGGGCCAGCGCTCGACGTCCTCGACCGAGAGCCCGCTCGTCAACGCCGAGCCGAAGATGCGCGCGGCACCCGAGAGGCTATCGCGGGCGTGGATGCTCTCCGCCTGCATGCGCTTGGCCGCGCGCTCGACCTCGTCGGCGCCGATCCCGTTCTCGAACACGTCAGCCAACACCTCGTCGAGCGCCGCCTCCAAGGTCTCCAGGTCAACGCCGGGTCGCGGGGTCGCGTAGATGCGGAACGTCGTGGAATCGTAGCTTGAGCCGCGATAGCCGGCACCAGCGCCGGCGGCGAGACCACGGTCGACCACGAGCGCGCGATAAAGCCGGCTGGTCGTCCCGCTGCCGAGGATCTCGGCAAAGAGGTCGAGGGCATGCGCCTGCTCCCAGCCGACCTCGCGCTGACTAGGGGCCAGGTAGGTCCGCTGCAGCGACGGCTGGACGACGCGCGGATCCTCGAGCGTCACCCGTCGTGCTGCTTGCTGCGGCGGTTCCTTGAGGCGCGTCCGCTCGGGCACCGGCTTCGCCTCGATCTGACCGTAGGTCGCCTCGGCGAGCGGGCGGAGCTCCGCGGCGTCGACGTCGCCGACGACGATCAGGATGGCGTTGTTGGGCGCGTACCAGGTCTCATAGAAGGCGAGCGCGTCCTCGCGGGTGTAGGTCTCCATCTCGTGGAACCAGCCGATGACCGGATCGCCGTAGGGGTGGTTCATGTATTGGGCGGCGTTGACCTGCTCGAAGAGCCGCGCCGCCGGATCGTTGTCGACACGCGACCGCCGCTCTTCCAGCACCACGTCACGCTCGGGGAGCACCACGTCGTCCGTCAGGCGCAGGTTAGCCATGCGGTCGGCTTCCATGCCCATGACCACCGGCAGACGATCTTTGGCGATGTTCTGAAAGTAGGCCGTGAAGTCGGTGGAGGTCATGGCGTTCTCGGTGCCGCCGTTGCGTGCCACCGTTCGCGAGAACTCCCCCGGCTGCAGCGTGTCCGTGCCCTTGAACATCAAGTGCTCGAGGAAATGCGGTAGCCCCGATTTGCCCGCGGGGCTGTCGGCGGTGCCGACCCGGTACCAGACCCAATGGCTGACGACCGGTGCGCGCCGATTGGTGACGACGACCACGTCCATCCCGTTGTCGAGGGTGAAGGTCTCGGGATGGAACATCTGCGCGGCGACGGGCGTCATCGACGCGGTCGTCAGCGCGGTCGCGACCAAGAGCGGCGACAGGTGCATCAACTTCCTCCGGCGGGCGGTGGTGCCACGGGATCAAGACGCGTGGCCCGGACGCTGACACCCGCCTCGGCGAGCCGAGCCGCTTCGTCGCGCGCGTCCAGGGGAGTCGAGTCAGCTTGCCCGTAGGCGCGCCGTTGAAAGTCTAAGATGAACCAGAACCGGTCCTCGTCCAGCCCGACCAGGCCGGTGCTCTCGTCGGCGATGACCGTACGGATGTCGGGATTGGCGCCTGCGGCACCGGCCTCGTCGAGCAAGGCCATCTGCGCCGCCGTGGTGTCGACGGGCGCCAGCGGTGCGCCGAGCAGTGCTCGCTGCGCTTGTTGGCTGGTCGTTCCTTCCTGCGGGCGCGGCGCGCCGGGCTCTGGCGGGCGCAACGCGTACTCCGGCGGGAGCGTCAGCGGCGCGCGCTCGACCACTTGGAACTCGTCGGGCACGTTTCGTCCCATGCCGAGCCGGTCAGCGATCGTCCGGTCGCTCGAGCAAGCGGCGAGCACGGCGAGGGTCGGAACGATGAGCAGAAGATGCGGTCGATGCATGGCTGGTCACCCCTTCGTGCCTGATGTCGGTCGGTCGCGTCGCGGTCGCAACCCGTCGACCAGTAACAACAGCGCGCCGACGACGATCGCCGAGTCAGCGACGTTGAACGCGGGCCAATGCCAGCCCGCATAGTGGAAATCGAGGAAATCGACCACGGCGCCATGGGCGATCCGGTCGATCGCGTTGCCGATCGCGCCGGCGATGATCAGCCGGAACGACCAGCGCTGCAGTTCATCGAGGCCGCCCCGCCAGAGCCAGTACATCAACAGCAGGGCGACGCCGAATGCCAGGGCCGTCAGCAGCCAACGCTGCACGTCGGCGTCGTTGCCGCTGAACAAGCCGAAGCTGACGCCGCGGTTCCACACGAGGACGAGGTTGAAGAACGGCGTGACCTCAAGCGGCCAGGTCCACGGCACGTGCGCCCGCAGCACCAGCAGCTTGGTGATCTGGTCGACGGCGATGATGCCGGCGACGATCCAGGCGCTCGGCCCGACCCGCACCGCTCAGGCGGCCGCGCGCCAGGCGGCCACGGCCGTCTCGCAGCGCGGGCAGATCCCGCTCGGTCCCAGCGTCTCGAACTGCTGCCAGCAGCGTTCGCAACGAACACCG
>CAYUKE010000156.1:0-7730 GCA_964445185.1 uncultured Geminicoccaceae bacterium | reverse complement strand
GACCGGCAGGCCCGCCGCCCGCCCGACGAGGTCGAGGAGCGCGGTCTCCATCGCCGCCTTGGCTTCGGGGTGGCCGACGAGGCGACCGGCGGCGGCCGCCATCAGGGCGGGCGCCGTCGCCGGGTCGGCGCCGAGCAGGAGCGGGCGCAGATGCACGTCGAGTGCTCCGAAGGCGGCCTCCGCGGTGCCGGTGAAGACGCTCCAGGGCGCCGCCTCGCCCCAGCCGACAACGCCGCTCTCGCTGGTGAGCCGTAGGAGGACGACGTCGACCGTGCCGACGACATCGCCCGACCCGTGCGCGCGCGGCGTCCGCACCGGCAGGCGAAGATGGAAGACCTGGACGTCACGGATCGGGCCCGAAGGGGTCACGGCACCACGCAGCGCAGGCTCAGCTTCCGGGATGGTTCGGATCGATCCACGGTACCGCCTCGACCTCTTCCGCCGGCTCGATGTCGAGGTTGACGACGACGGGTTCCTGGTCGCTGCGGACCAGGACGCATTCGAGCGGCTGGTCGGGCAGCGCGTTGATCTCCTGGTGCGGCACGTAGGGCGGGACGAAGATGAAGTCGCCGGGCTCGGCCTCGGCCATGAACTCGAGCCGGTTGCCCCAGCGCATGCGGGCGCGGCCGCGCACAACATAGATGACGCTTTCCAGATGGCCGTGGTGGTGGGCGCCGGTCTTGGCGTTCGGCTGAACGTCGACGGTGCCGGCCCAGAGCTTGGCCGCCCCAGCCTTCGCGAAGTTGATCGCCGCCGCCCGCGTCATCCCCGGCGTCTGCGGCGTGGTGAAATCCCGTTCGCCCGCCTTGATCACGCGCACGCCGTCGAGGCGCCAGTCGGTGTCCGTCATCGGGTCTTGCATCCGCCATCCTCCCCTGGGGCGTAACGACAACTGTATCAGCCTCGCCCCCGCGAGCGTAGCGGACAAGCTCGATGCCGAGCCGGCAACCATGCCCGCCGGCTCAGGCAGCATCCCTGCCGTCGAGCTGGCGGAGGATCGCCGCGTACGTCTCGACGCCTTGCGCGCCGCTGACGAGATGCCGGCGCTGGAACACCATCGCCGGCACGCCGCGAACGCCGTTGTCCGCCCAGTTTTTCTCGCTGGCACGGACGTCCTCCGCATACCGCCCCTCCGCCAGAACCGTCGCCGCCGCGTCGCGATCAAGGCCCACGGCCTCGGCGGCATCGGCGAGCACGGCGGGATCGCTGACGTCTTTCCGTTCGGAGAAGTAGGCTCGAAACAGCGCCATCTTGAGCGCATGCTTGGTGTCCTGAGTCTCGGCCCAAGCCAGCAGGCGGTGCGCGGCGAAGGTGTTCACCATCCGCATGTCGTCGAAATAGTCGAAGCTGAAGCCAAGCTCAGCCCCCAGCGCCGTTAGCTTGGCGCGAGCCGCGCGGCTGCCTTCCGGCGTGGTGCCATACTTGGCCGCGAGGTGCGCACGGAGGTTCTCCCCCTCCGCCGGCATGTCGGGGTTCAACTCGAAAGGGTGCCAGCGAACGAGGGCGCGGACGCCCGTTGCCGCGATCGCATGCTCCAGCTGTTTCCAGCCGATGATGCACCACGGGCAGACCACATCGGAGGCGATGTCGATCTCGACGTTTGGGACGGGATTCTCGGGCATGGTCGGTTGCCTTGATTGTCTATCGCTGTGAGGCGGCGGCCGAAAAATGCTCAGACTTCCTTCGTCCACAGACTGTTCTGATACGTCTTCACGTCATCGATAAAGCGTTCAGGAAAGACGTTGCGGAACTTGTGATGCGCGCGCGGAATGACGTCGACCATGAAGTCGACCATCTCTTGCGGATCGAGCTGAAGCTGATCACCGGCGAACAGCGCTTGAGTCTCGCGGATCGGCTGTTCTGCCGTGAAGTGGGTCGCCGGGTCGTACCACTGGTCGAGCGTGTCATACATCCGGTCGTTGAAGCCGGTCCGGAAGGGGCCCGGATTGATGGTGGCGATCTGGACGCCCGTCCCGTCCATCTCCTGCTGCATCATCTGCACGACGGCCTCCAGCGCATGTTTCGAGGCGACGTAGGCGCCGAGGAACGGGAAGGTGATGAAGCCGGCGATCGACGAGGTGAAGATGATCTTGCCTCGGCCGTTCTCCGCGAATCGCCTGGCGAATGGCTGCGTGAACTCGAGCGTGCTGAAGACGTTCACGTCGAACTCGCGACGGATGCGATCCACCGGGATCTCGGCGATCGGGCCCGGTTCGCCGGTGGCGGCGTTGTTCACGAGGATGTCGATACGGTCGGCGTACCTGCGGAACACGGCTTCTCGATCGTCCGCGTTCAGCAGGTCCAGCTTGGCGACCTCTAAAGATACGCCCTCGCTTTCGGCAGCGGCCGCCAGCTCGCTGGCCTGCGGCCAGATCTGAACGGCGGCGATCACCGCATGTCCCTTCTTCGCCAGGCCCAAGGCGGTGCCCCTGCCCAAGCCCGAGCCGGCGCCGGTAATGAGGATCGTCTTGCTCACGTCTCTTTGCTCCTGACCCCGTGAAAGTCAGATGATCTTGCTGCCTTTGTGGATGACCGGTGCGCCATCCAGGATTTCGTTGAAACGCTCGATCGCCGCCTTGAGATGCGGTGTCTGCCAGTGCGCGGCTTCCGCCGTCGCGTCTGTCCACCTCTCGTAGGAGACGATGATCTGCGGGTTCTTCTGATCGCGGATGAAGCCGTACTCCTCCGCCCCCGCTTCCTTGCGGGTCTCGTCAGCCAAGGTCTCGAGCGTTGAGATCAGAGCCGCAGTTTGGCCGGGTTTAGATTTGAGGATAGCGATCGTATACACGTGTGGGCTCATGGCAACTTTGGTCCTCACTGGCTAGCTTTGACGTCGCCGGCGAATCGGGCGGCGTTTTCCTTTAGAAAGTCGGTGGCATCAGCGGCGCCCCAGAAGGCGGGCACCGCCTTTGGAATGGTCAGCGCCTTCTGCACCGCCGGCCGTGCGTCGATCCGCTCGAACCACGCTTCAAGGTTGGTGAGACCGTCGATTGAAACGTTCGCCCAGACGTAGGCGCGCGCCCAAGGGTAGGTGGCCATGTCGGCGATGGAGAGGGCATCGCCCACCAGCCAGTCCCGGTCCTTGAGACGGTGATCGAGCACCTCGAGGATCCGCCGGCTCTCGTCGACGTAGCGCTTGATCGAGAACGGCTCCTCGTGGCCGTTCGGCGCCGCGATCCGCTGGAAGTACATCGCCTGTCCCATCATCGGGCCGACATGCCCGACCTGGAAGAACAGCCATTGCAGCGTCTCGCTCTGCTCCTTCGCCGCGTGGCTCAAGAAGCAGTTGTATTTGAGTGCCAGGTACCAAAGAATAGCGCCTGATTCAAAAACTGCGAAATCATCATTGGCCCGATCAACAATCGTCGGGATCTTTCCGTTCGGGTTAAGTTTAACGTAGTCGGGCGCTTTCTGCTCGTTCTTTTTGAAGTCGATGAAGGTCAGGTCGTAGGGGATGGCGGCTTCCTCGAGGAAGATGACCCGCTTGTAGCCGTTCATCGTCGCGGCGGTGTACAGATGAATGTCATGCGGCATCGGTTGCGGCCTCCAGTGCTTTCGGAAAGTTGGCGGCGAGATGCGCGTCGAAGCGCGCGAAATCGGCCTCGACGGTCGCATTCTTCATCACGTCGTAGGCGGCGAAGGTGGGCAGGCCCGTCATGCCGAAGAAGCGGAAGTTCATGTGGGTCGGCCACATCAGGTCATCGACGGAACGACCCTGGAACAAGTACTCGTCGGCACTATCGAACGCCTCGGCCGGGGCGTTGAAGGTGAGCGAGATCATGTAGGTCTTGCCCGTGAGCGAACCGCCATTGCCGTAGTTCGCCTTGGGCGCCTCGCGGGTGCGGCCGTCGCCCGCACAGAGACGGCCGTCCATGCCGGCGGTGTAGACCTCGTCCATGTATTTCTTGAGGCTCCACGGCCAGCCCATCCAGTTGACGGGCATCTGCAGGACGACGGTATCGGCGGCCTGGTGCTTGGCGATCTCGGCCTCCACGTCCCAGCCCTCGGCCGTGGCCGTGCGCAGCACGCGCCAGCCCTTGGCCTCGAGGTGCGCCGCGGCGCGATCCGCGAACGCAGCGTTGAGGGCCCCCTTGGCAAACGGGTAGGGCTGGGCGCCGTTGATGATTAGGACGGTGGGCATGAACGATGTCTCCGGCTCGACGGGGTGCCTTGGCTGGGCGTCGCGAGCGGGAGGTGCTGGATATGGAAACGAAAATCAACTAGTACCCTTTTGGTAACCTAGTGAGGTGACGATGGAGGCCCGGATCGAGACCGACGCGCGTGGCCGCAAGACGGTGGAGCGAGCCTGCGCGCAGCCTTGCGCGATCGAGCGCGGCATGCGGATTCTCGGCGGCAAGTGGACGGGCTCGATCCTCTGGCATCTCAAGGACGGGCCGGTGCGCTTCAACGACCTCGCCCGGATGGTCGGCGGCGCCAGCAAGAAGATGGTGACGGAGCGCCTGCGCGAGCTCGAGGCCCGCGGGCTGGTGGCGCGTCGGGTGGTCGACGGCGGGCCGATCGCGGTCGAGTACAGCATCACGCCCTTCGGCATGACCGCCCTCGACTGCCTCGACGCCCTGCGCCGCTGGTCAGAGGCGCTGCCGGCGGAGATGGTGGGCGAAGGCTTGGACTAGACGGCCTGCGCGTCGGTCGTCGCTGTGAGTGCTTGCAAACACAGGCCGACAAAAGGCTCCATTCCCGACATGCCCACTCCTTGTTCGTCCTAGGGCTGGCGTACTTCCCAACTCGAAGCGAGGGGCGGCGTATCTCTCGCATTGCTAGTACGGCAGTGAGGGGAGACGAAGATGAAGCCGCCCGGTCTGGCCTCGACCCCGTTGCTCGCGTGCATGCGCGTCCGCCGAGGATCTTGCGCCGGGCTGGCTCGGTCGCGCTAGGAATGATATCTTTGAGGCGGAAGTTTGGCAGTCGCATGAAAGGTGAAGAGCGTGCAGGCTGCCACTACGAAACGAACCCATTCGAACACGCTTTCGCGTTTCTCTTCTGGGGCTTGAGGACGGATGGGCGTGAGCAAGCATGCTTTCGAGTATGCCTCCAGCGGCCAGGTCCGGGGCGGTAAGGCGGTCTACGGGGCTGCGGTCGGGATCTTGATGCTGGAGGCGCGCTTTCCGCGGCTACCGGGGGACATGGGGAACGCGCTGACCTGGGACTTCCCGGTGCACTATCGGGTCGTGCGCGGCGCCTCGCCGGATCGGGTGGTGCGACGGCGCGCCGAGGGGCTGCTCGACGCCTTCATCGAGGCCGGGCGCGACCTGGTCGCCACCGGCGCCGACGGCATCACCACCAATTGCGGCTTCCTCGCGCTCTTTCAGGACGAGCTGGCGGCGGCCCTGGCCGTGCCGGTCGCAACCTCGGCGCTGATGCAGGTCGATTTGGTCAATCGCCTCCTTCCGCCGGGGCGGTGCGCGGGCATCCTCACCATCTCCGCCGCGTCGCTGACGGCCGAGCATCTGGCGAAGGCGGGGGTGCCGTCGGAGACACCCGTCGTCGGCACCGACGGCGGTCGCGAGTTTAGCCGGGTGATCCTGAACGACGAGCCGCGCCTCGACGTCGGGCTCGCCCGCGCCGACCTGCTCGAGGCCGCGGCGCGGCTGCGGGGCGACCACGCCGACGTCGGCGCCATCGTCCTCGAATGCACCAACATGACGCCGTTCGCGGCGGATCTGCGGCGCGCCACGGGCCTGCCCGTGTTCGGCGCGGAAACCTTCGTCAGCTGGTTCCAGTCGGGCCTGATGCCGCGACGCTTCGCCGAGTTGCTCGACGACCCGCGCGGCGTTGACCCCGGTCCATGAACCCCATAGAGCCGAGGGAAGGGCGTTCGCAGAAATCGAGCCGACGAGAGGGGGACGAGGGATGAACAGGCATATCTTGGCGGTCATGACCGCGGCGGGCGGGGTCGCGGCGTTCGGCGCCCAGGCAGAGACCTGGGACATGCCGATGGCCTATTCGGCCTCGAACTTCCACTCCGTCACCGGCGCCGAGTTCGCCGCGTGCGTGACCACGGGCACGGGCGGCGCGGTCGAGGTCGTCACCCATCCCTCGGGCGCGCTCTTCAACGGCGCCGACATCAAGCGCGCGGTCCAGACCGGTCAGGCGCCGATCGGCGAGCGCCTGCTGTCTGCGCATCAGAACGAGGACCCGCTGTTCGGCGTCGATTCGATCCCGTTCCTCGCCACCTCGTTCGAGCAGGCCGAAGCGCTCTGGGAAGCGGCCGAGCCGCGGATGACCGAGCTGCTCGCCGAGCAGAACCTCCACCTGCTCTACTCGGTGCCGTGGCCGCCGCAGGGCCTCTACTTCAAGCAGGAGATCAGCGCCGTTTCCGACATGGAGGGGATCAAGTTCCGCTCCTACAACAACGCGACGGCGAGGCTTGCTGAGCTCGCTGGCATGCTGCCGGTGCAGATCGAGGCGGCCGAGATCAGCCAGGCCTTCGCCACCGGCGTCGCCGAATCGATGATCTCGTCGGGTGCCACCGGCTACGACCGCAAGGTGTGGGAGAGCCTGACCCATTTCTACGAGGTCGATGCCTGGCTCCCGCGCAATTACGTCTTCGCCAACATCGACGCCTGGAACGGCCTCGACGAGGCGACGCAGCACGTGTTCCAGGCCTGCGCCGACCTCGCCGCCTATGCCGGCTACTGGCGGTCGGTCGAGTACACCCAGTTCACGCTGAACGGCCTGCGCGACGGCGGCATGACCGTCGAGCCGGCGGGCGACCAGCTCAACGCCGATCTGCAGGCGATCGGCGAGACGATGACGGCCGAGTGGCTGGAGACCGCGGGCGACGACGGTGCCGCGATCGTCGACGCGTTCAAGTCGACGGTCGAGTAGGCGCCGGCGTGCGCGTCGTCCGGACCGCTCTGGATCGTCTCTACCAGGCATGCGGCGTGCTCGCCGCCTGCTGCCTGGTCCTGATCCTGGTCATCATCGTCGCGCAGATGGTGGCCCGCTGGGCGGGGTTCACCTTCCCCGGCTCGACCGCCTACGCCGGCTATTTCATGGCTGCGGCATCGTTCTTCGCCTTTGCCAGCGCCTTGAACCACGGTGCCCATATCCGCGTCAGCCTGCTGTTGCAGGCGCTCGGCCCGCGGCGGCGCTGGCTCGAGACCTGGTGCTTCGCGATCGGCACAGCGCTCGCCTGGTATTTCGTCTGGTACGCCTACAAAGCGACCTACTGGTCGTGGAAGTTCGGCGACGTCAGCCAGGGCCAGGACGCGACGCCGTTATGGATTCCGCAGAGCGCGATGGTGGTCGGCAGCGTCGTCTTCGCCATCGCGCTCACCGACAACCTGGTCCGCCTCATCGTCACCGGCGAGCACGGCATTCGCCGGACGACGGTTGGCGACGGACGCGCCTGACAGCACGCGGCGCATCGCCGGCAGGCGCCATGGTACGGATCATGCACAGACGGGCGACAACGAGGCGCCGGCAACATCCGGCCCTCGGCTCCGCCCGCTAGGCGGCACCGGGAGGGACCCCGCGCTTGGAACAGCTGCAGCTCGTCGGCCTCTTCCTCTTCGTGTTGTTCCTGCTGCTCGGCAGCGGCGTCTGGGTCGGCCTGGCGCTGCTCGGCGGCGCCTATGTCGGCAGGGAGCTGTTCACGACCCGGCCGCCCGGCGATGCGATGATCACCACCATCTGGACAGCATCGTCCTCGTGGACGCTGACGGCATTGCCGCTGTTCATCTGGATGGGCGAGATCCTGTTTCGAA
>CAYUKE010000155.1:0-7731 GCA_964445185.1 uncultured Geminicoccaceae bacterium | reverse complement strand
GTGGCTGTCGCCACAAACAATGGTCATCCCCGGCAGCGTGAAGCCCTGCTCGGGGCCGACGATGTGCACGATACCCTGGCGAACGTCGCGAACGTCGTAGAGCTCGATGCCGAACTCGGCGGCGTTCGCCATCATCGCCTCGATCTGCACGCGCGAGGTGGCGTCCTTGATACCGTGGATCCGGTCGGGATCGGTCGGCACGTTGTGATCGAGGACGGCGAGCGTCGCCTCCGGACGGCGCACCGGACGGCCGGCGACGCGCAGCCCTTCGAAGGCCTGCGGGCTGGTGACTTCGTGGACGAGGTGGCGATCGACGTAGATCAGGCACGAGCCGTCATCCTGGCGCTCGACGACGTGGCTGTCCCAGATCTTGTCGAAGAGCGTCCGCGATTCCGCCATCCTCGTGCTCCGTCGCCGCTATTCGGCCGCCTGTGCGGCGGCCGTCTTGCCCTTCGCCGGCCGCTGCTCGGGGCGCTCGGTGAGCCGCGCCGCCTTACCGCGGCGGCCACGCAGATAGTAGAGCTTGGCGCGTCGCACCCGGCCGCGCCGGACGACCTCGATCGAGTCGATGCGCGGGCTGTAGAGCGGGAACACGCGCTCGACGCCCTCGCCGTAGCTGATCTTGCGCACCGTGAAGGCGGAGCTGATGCCGCGGTTGCGACGGGCGATGCAGACGCCTTCGAACGCCTGGACGCGCTCGCGGGTGCCCTCGATCACCTTGACGTTGACCCGCACCGTATCGCCCGGCTGGAAGGCCGGGACCGGGTTGTCGGCGGTGAGCCGCGCGATCTGCTCGCGCTCCAACTGCTCGATGACGTTCATTGCTCGGTTTCCTTCGCCTCGGGGTCGCAACCCCGCTCATTCCTCGTCCACTGCCGGCGCGGTCTCGGCCCCGCTCGGGTTCTGCCGCCGTGTCCAGAGGTCAGGCCGCCGCTCGCGGGTTATCCGTCGTGCCTGGTCCAACCGCCAGGTGCGGATCCGCTCATGGTGCCCGGACAACAGCACGTCCGGCACGTCGTGGCCCTCGAACACCCGCGGTCGCGTGTAGTGCGGGTACTCCAAAAGGCCGTCGGTAAAGCTCTCCTCTGCGAGACTTGCAGCCGAGCCGATGACGCCGGGCAGGAGGCGCGCGCAGGCGTCGAGCAGGCACATCGCGGCGGGCTCGCCGCCCGATAGCACGAAGTCGCCGACGCTGAGCTCCTCGAGGCCGCGGGCGTCGATCAGGCGCTGATCGATCCCCTCGAAGCGGCCGCAAACAATAACGACGCCGGGTCCTTCCGCAAGCGCCCTGATGCGTGCCTGATCGAGCGGCCGTCCGCGGGGGCTCATCACCACGCGCGGTCTTGGGTCCGCCGGTAGGGAATCGAGGGCGGCAGCGAGCACATCGGCGCGCATCACCATGCCGGCGCCGCCACCAAAAGGCGTGTCGTCGACGCTCGCGTGCGGGTCGTCGGCGAAGGCCCGGACCCGGACCGTCTGCAGCCGCCAAGCGCCCGCCGCGAGCCCGCGGCCAACCAGCGAGTGGGCGAGGGGACCCGGAAACATCTCGGGAAAAAGGGTGAGAACGGTGGCGTCCCAGCTCACGACGATCCCGCCGCGTCGAGAAACGTCGCCGGTGCCATGATCAACCGACCCTGCGCCACGTCGACCGTCGGAAACTGTGCTCGGGTGAAGGGTAGGACCAGATCGCTACCTTCGGTCGTCACGATCTCGACGACGTCCCCGGCGACGAAGACGGCGACGGCGCGCACATGACCCACCGGCGCGCCATTGGTGTCGACGACGGTCAGCCCCTTCAGGTCGTCGCGGTACCATTCATCCGCGTCCGGCTCCGGCAGCCGCGCCCGTTCGACCCAGAGCTCCGTGCCGCGCAGCGCCTCGGCGGCGTTGCGGTCGGCGACGCCGACGATACTGGCGACGACGCCTTTGCCGCTCGCCCGAACGTGGCGGAGCTCGAAGCGGCGGCCGCCTGCCGCGTCCTCTAGCGCACCATAGGCGCCAATCGCCTCGGGCTTCGCTGTAAAGGCGCGCAGCCGGACTTCGCCGCGGACGCCATGGGCGCCGATGACGACGCCGAGACAAACCCGATCGGCGGCCGGCATGCGCTTGCGCTCCCGCGCTGCGTGAGCCTCAGGCCGACGCCTCTTCGGCGGCCGGCGTGGCCTCGGCCGCCTCGGGCGGTGGCGCGTTGGCGGCCTCGGCTTCGGCCTTCTTGGCCGCGATCTCGGCGGCGCGCTTGCCGGTCCCGCGCTGTCGCGTGGCGCCCGACCGCACGCCCTTGACATCGAGGAAGCGGGCGACGCGGTCGGAGCATTGCGCGCCCTCGCCGAGCCAATGCTCAATGCGCTCGACGTTGAGCATCACGCGCTCGTCGCTGTCCTTGGGCAGAAGCGGATTGTAGGTCCCGACCTTCTCCAGGAAGCGGCCGTCGCGGGGCGAGCGGCTGTCGGCGACGACGATCCGGTAGAACGGGCGCTTCTTCGCGCCGCCGCGCGCAAGGCGGATGGTCACGGCCATGGGGTTGTTGGTCCTTGTCTGTTGGCGGAAAGGGTCATGCTTGGGGGGGCAGCAGGCCGGGCGGGAGCTTCCCGCCGGGGAGCTGCGGCATGCCGCGCTTCCCCATCTTCTTCATGCGCTTCATCATCGTCTGCATCTCCTGATACTGCTTCAGGAGGCGGTTCACGTCCTGGACGCTGGTGCCCGAGCCGGTCGCGACACGGCGCTTGCGCGACGCGCCCAAGAGGCGGACATCGCGGCGCTCGGCCCGCGTCATCGAATCGATGATCGCCGTTTGGCGGACGAGAATGCTCTCGTCGACGTTGGCATCTGCGAGCTGCTTCTTCAGCTTGCCGACGCCGGGCATCATGCCCATCAGGCCGCCCATGCCGCCCATTTTCTTGATCTGCAGGATCTGCTTCTTGTAGTCCTCGAGGGTGAAAAGGCCCTTCTGCATCCGCCGGGCGAGCTTCTCCGCCTCCTCCTCGTCGACCGTCTCGCGCGCTTTCTCGACCAGCGATACGATGTCGCCCATGCCGAGGATCCGCGAGGCGACCCGCTCCGGATGGAACGGCTCGAGCGCGTCGAGCTTCTCACCCTGACCGACGAGCTTGATCGGCTTGCCGGTCACTTGGCGCATCGACAAGGCGGCGCCGCCCCGCGCGTCGCCGTCCATGCGGGTCAGCACGATCCCGGTGACATCGAGCCGCTCGTTGAACGCTTGCGCCGTGCGCACCGCGTCCTGACCGGTCATCGCGTCGGCGACCAGCAGCGTCTCCTGCGGCTGCGCGCGCGCCTGCAACGCAGCGACCTCGCTCATCAGCGCCTCGTCCACGGAGAGGCGGCCGGCGGTGTCGAGGACGAGCACGTCGTAGCCTTCGCGCCGCGCCGTCTCGAGCGCCCGGTCGGTGATCGCCAGCGGGTCCTGGCCGGCGACAATCGGCAACGAGCTGCAGCCGACCTGGCCGGCGAGCGTGGCGAGCTGCTCCTGGGCTGCCGGTCGGCGCGTGTCGAGCGACGCCAGCAGGACGCGGCGGCGTTCTTGCTGGACGAAGCGCCGGGCCAGCTTGCCGGCAGTCGTCGTCTTGCCCGAGCCCTGCAGCCCCGCCACGAGGATGATCAGGGGTGGGTTGGTGGCCCGGGCGAGCTCGGCACCCTCGCCACCGAGTAGCTCGACGAGCCCGTCGTTGACGATCTTCACGACCATCTGGCCCGGTGTGACCGACTTGATCACCTCCTGGCCGACCGCGCGCTCCTTGACCGACTTAACGAACTCCTTCACCACCGGCAGTGCGACATCGGCTTCGAGGAGCGCAATCCGCACGTCGCGCATGGCGGCGTCGACGTCGCTCTCGGAGAGTGCGCCATGTCGCTTGAGGCGATCGAAGACGTCCGCTAGGCGGGCGGAAAGGTTCTCGAACATGGGGCCATGGCCCGCGGCGGCGGGCTCGCTCCGGCAGTCGCTGATTGTCGACGGAAACGAGCGCGTCTTCTAGGCTCGGCGCGGCGTTTGCGTCAAGCGGCGACCGCCCCATGTGACTGGGGGACTGAGGGGACCGTCAATGTCCGTCGCCATCGCTTTCGACAACAGCTACGCGCGACTGCCGGATCGCTTCTACGTCCGGCTTGATCCGACACCGGTTGCTGCACCGTCGCTCGTCAAGGTCAACGACGTGCTGGCGGAGGAACTCGGCCTTGATGCGCAGGCGCTCCGCTCGACACCGGGGATCGCGATGCTCGCCGGCAACCGCGTGCCGGACGGCGCGGCGCCGCTGGCGATGGCGTATGCCGGCCATCAGTTCGGCTCCTGGGTGCCGCAGCTCGGCGACGGGCGCGCCATCCTGCTCGGCGAGGTGATCGACCGCGCCGGCGCGCGCCGCGATGTTCAGCTCAAGGGCTCGGGGCCGACGCCCTTTTCCCGCCGCGGCGACGGGCGGGCAGCCTTGGGTCCGGTGCTGCGCGAGTACGTCATCAGCGAGGCCATGCACGCCCTCGGCATCCCGACGACGCGTGCGCTTGCGGCGGTGACCACCGGCGAACCGGTCTTTCGCGAGCGTGCGCTGCCGGGAGCCGTGCTCACCCGCGTCGCCCGCAGCCACATCCGGGTCGGCACCTTTCAGTACTTTGTCGCTCGCGACGATGTGGACGCACTCCAGCGGCTCGCCGACCACGCCATCGGCCGGCACGATCCGGAAGTCGCTGGCGCCGCGCAGCCCTACCGCGCCTTTCTCGACGCGGTCGTCGCGCGGCAGGCGACGCTGGTCGCGCAGTGGCTCTGCGTCGGCTTCATCCACGGCGTGATGAACACCGACAACATGTCGATCGCCGGCGAGACGATCGACTACGGCCCGTGCGCCTTCATGGACGCGTACCACCCGGCGACCGTCTACAGCTCGATCGATCATGCGGGCCGCTACGCCTACGGCAACCAGCCACGGATCGCGCAATGGAACCTCGCCCGGCTGGCGCAGTCGCTGCTGCCGTTGCTCGGCCCTACCGAGGAGGCGGCGGTCGCCGAAGCGCAGGCCGCCGTCGACACCTTCGTCGAGCGGTTCGAGACGGCCTATCTCGGTGGGCTGCGGCGCAAGGTCGGCTTGTTCGAGGCGCATCCGGACGATCAGGAGCTGATCAACGGGCTCCTTCGGCTGATGGCCGAGCAGGGTGCCGACTTCACCAACACATTCCGCGCCCTGTGCGCCGCTGCCGAGGGTGATGACGAAGCGCTGCGCGACGCCTTCGGGGCGCCGGAACCTGTCGAAGCTTGGCTCGACGCCTGGCGCAACCGCCTCGCCCGCGAGTCGGTGCCGGCATCGGCCCGCGCCCAGGCCATGCGTTGCGCGAACCCCGCCGTGATCCCGCGCAACCATCGGGTCGAGGCGGCGCTGACGGCGGCCGTCGACGGCGATCTAGGCCCCTTCGAGACGCTGCTGGGCGCGCTCGCCGACCCTTACGAAACGCGCGACGAGACTGCGCTCTACAGCCGGCCGCCCGCGCCCGACGAGGTCGTTCAGGCGACCTTCTGCGGGACCTGATATCGCGCTCATGGGTTGCGTCGGTGGCTGTTGCCGTGGATAACAAGGCGCGTCACCGCCTTTCGCACCGTTACCGTCAGTCTCTTCGGGGCCTCGACTTCGTACGCGTCAAGGCTCGATGGCAGCCGCACGGCAGGGGGTCGGCGGTTTCTCTCTACGGAAAGGACGACGGTCATGGCGACCGGCACGGTAAAGTGGTTCAACGCGACGAAGGGGTATGGCTTCATCCAGCCGGATGACGGCGGTCAGGACGTCTTCGTGCACATCTCCGCCGTCGAGCGCGCCGGCCTCGGCAGCCTCAGCGACGGTCAGAAGGTTGGCTTCGAGGTTCGCCGCGATCCGAAGCGTGGCAAGTCCTCGGCCGAGGATCTGAAGGCGCTCTGACGCCACTGCCGACGGGGGCCGTTCGCCCCCGTTGGCTCGCGTCCGCCCGGGCGCGTTCACACCCAGCTCTGTTCATTCCGCCCGTCGGCATCGCCGCGACTGCTGGTGCCGCGCGGCGCTTGCGAGCGTTCCCCTCCGTACTATGGGCGGACGCGCGTCTGCCTGCGCTGGCGGGGCAACCGCTTTTCGACGATACCCGAAGCAACGGTCGCGTTCGTTACAGCGAAGTCGTCTCGCGTCCGCACCCGAACTTGTGCCTGGGAGTGGGTGAATGTCGGAGTCAACTGCGCTGATCGTTGCCGAGGCGGACAAGGACCAGCTGCTGAACGCGCTTGTTCGCAGCTTCCTGCCGCCGCGCGGCGCGCGCATCTACGAGGCTGGCGGCGGCTCCAACTCCTGGCTCGACCGGACCGCGCTGGACGCGCCGTCGATCGTCGTCGTCGACATTTCACCGGAGCAGATTGAGCGGTGCGCCTACGCCGACGAGGCCCTTGTCGGCAACATCGAGTCATGGCGGCGCGACGACAGCTTCGATCTCGTCTGCTGTGTCAACGTGCTCGAGCACGTTGACAACGTCGAGGCGTCGCTCGTGAACTTCGCCGGCTCCTTGCGGCCCGGCGGCATCTGCGTGTTGGCGGGTCCGGTCGCAACGAGCCTGCAGGGCTGGGTCACCCGGCTGCTGCCGCATGCCCTGCACGTCTGGTATTACCGCCGGGTCTATCGGCGGCCGCTCGCCGGCCAGCCCGGCCACGCGCCCTTCCCGGTCAAGTTCGCGCGCGGCAGCAGCCCGGGGCCGATGTCCGAGATCGTCACGCGCGAGGGTCTCGAGGTGGTCTACAGCTGCCGCTACACCGGCTACCACGTCCGGGAGCTGCGGCGCCGCAGCCGCGTCCTTTACGGCGTCTTCCAAGCCGGGTGCTGGGTTCTGCGGCTCGTGTCGTTGGGCAGCTACGACCCGCGGCTCACCGATTTCATCGTGATCGCCCGCAAACCCGACGGCGCGACGGCGGAACCCGTCACTATGGACACGGACGCGACCGCCGTGGCGGCGGCTGCCACCAGCGACCGACCGGCACCGGCACCGGTCGGCGCCTGAGCGATCTGCTCAGCGGGCAACGGCGCTGCTGCACTGAGCGCCGAAATGCGCGGCGTAGGCTTGCCGCATGGATTCGGCGATGGCGTCACGACCGTGCGGCCGGAAATAGCCCATCTGCTCGAGGACATCGGCGGCATGGAAGAGGACGTTGCGCGCCGGCGCGGCGCGGCCATCGGCGAGGTCGACGCCGCCGGGCGCTGCGTTGAGGTCGGTCACGCGCCACGGGCCGATGCCCGCGTGCGCCGCCTCAAGCGCTACGTCGACATGCGGGCAGGTGAAGCGCAAGGAGAAGCCACCGTCGATATGCTCGACGGCGCGCCAGTTCTCACGTAGGCACTGCCCAGGGTCGCCGGGACAGTGTTCGCAGACAGATGTGGGAACGCTTGCGAGGTCGGCCATCGGTGTTCCATCCCCCCGGCATACCAAACACCAGTTATGTTGCGACAAGCTGTCGCATGTCTCGCCGAAAGTCGACTTCGACGAAAGTGTGGGCAACCAGAACGTTTGCGCTGCGCCGGCGCGTGACGCCCGTGAAGGTGGTGCGGCCGGGCAAAATCACGTAACCACAGTCACATGGAAGATCTGTTTTCAGCGCCGTCTTCGCCGCGTTCCCGAGATAGCTACTCCGCCGCCGACATCGAGGTCCTCGAGGGATTGGAGCCGGTTCGGCGCCGGCCGGGCATGTACGTTGGCGGCACGGACGAGACGGCGTTGCACCATCTC